>JAHEDM010000005.1 GCA_024641205.1 Actinomycetes bacterium | reverse complement strand
CTCGTGCGTTACGTGTCTCCGGATGCGGTTGTCGAACTCTTCCAAGGGGTATCCCAGGCCGACATCATCATCGTGCTTGGGGCATCATACGGAGGGTGACCACCGAAGTTCCCGATCCCGTAGACGCCAAGCCGTCGAGCCCATGGACCTTGTGGGCATGGCTGATGGTGGCCGTCATCATCGTGTCGATAGCGGCAGGTGTGCTCGGCGGTATCCTCGCTCCTTCGGTCGTGCTGGACGTGATCTCTTTGTGGCCTTTGGCGGTCGGGGCGTTTTTCGTCGCTGCCGCCCTGCTTCCGCTCCGCAAACGCGGTCCGGCCCGAGTGTCGGCGGTGTTGCCTCTTCTGTTGATCACGATGCTGGGATCCAGTGTGGTGCTCCACCTGACCGGCTGGGAGCAGCTTCCCTCGTCATCCGGTGATCTCATCGGACCGCGAGCCGTCGGGGTCGCAGACGCTGAGCTGACTCTGGATCTGACCGGACGTCTGCTCATAACGGCAGGTGAGGGAGACTTGTATGCGGTACGAGTGGAACGCCGAGGCGGTTCAACGGGAGTCCCGGAAGCTCTCGAGAGCAACTTCGAGGATGGTCCGGCCTTCGTGGTGCTGCGCGAGGTTGATGGGGGACGTTGGTTTCAGACCTCGGGTTGGGAGTTGTCGCTTGGCGTAGGACCTGCGTGGTCTCTGACGCTCGACTCGCCCGATCTGCAGGGGGACCTGACCGGACTGGAACTGAAGGCATTGACCCTTAGTGGGAGGGGTTCGGTTTCGCTGCCCCGTCCGGGAGAAACCGACCTCGGGTGCACGGTCGATGGCGTCTTCCTGATCCGGGTGCCGGAAGAAACCGGTGTCGAGGTCACGGGGGTTGCGACGGTGCCGGGCGGATGGGTCGCAACGGCCGAGGGCTATCAAAGCCCGTTCGCCGGCCCATCGATTCTGATCGCGGTGGGGGACGGCGCTCAAGTGGAAGTGGTAGTCGGTAGTTAAGTACTCGTCATTGATTATTCGGCAGTCAGCAGTTCGTCCTGGCAGTGCGGCTTGAAAGCTCGAGGCTTGAATCGGCTACGGGCTTCGGACTAGAACGTACAACGAACGACCAACAACTTGCTACCTCCCGTTTACACTCATTGCCAATCGATGAACGATTCACTAACTTCCTTCGAGCGGCTTCGGCGGATTGGCATCGCCGCCTGGAGCATTATCGGTGTGCTGCTGGTAGTAGCCGGTACCTTGGAGCTCCTGTACTTCGTGCGCATCCTCTGGCCTCCTCTGGTGCTGGCAGGCGCCGTCGTCTACCTGATGAGCCCCCTGGTTGATCGAATGGTGAAATGGCGGATCCACCGCCTGCTCGCCTCGTTCATCTCGTACTTGCTGTTCCTGGGCCTCGGCGTGCTTTTCGGTTTTCTCATTGTTCCCATCGTCGGTGATCAGATCGCGCAGTTTGCCGACCGTATTCCCCAATTGGTAGACGACGTCGGGGTATTTCTGGTAGACGTCGGCAAGCGGCTGGGCTTGTCGGTGGGAGCGGGCTCGGCTCTCGACACGCTGCAGGTATGGCTGGCCGACTTCTTCAACCAGGAACGTATCCAACAGATGCTCGGGCAGGTCGGGACTTTTGCCCGGGCAGGTCTTGACGTCCTGATCATTCTGGCTCTGGGTCCGGTGCTCGCCTTCTACCTGCTGATTGATCTGCCCGGATTCAAGGAACGTTCACGACTCCTGCTCCCGGCTGCGGCGCGTCCCGAGGTCGTTCACGTGGTTTCGCAGGTAGGCCGGGTCGTCGGTGGCTTTGTGCGAGGGCAACTGCTCGTAGCTCTGATCGTTGGCGTCTTGGCGAGTCTGGGGCTGGCCTTACTTGGTGTTCCGTTCTGGCTGCTGATTGGGCTCATCGCCGGTTTCTTGAACGTGATTCCCTTCATAGGCCCGTTCGCGGGCGGGTTCCTGGCCGCGGTGGTTTCTCTGGCCCTTCGTGACTTCAGCACGGCGCTGTGGTCGGTGGTCATGTTTACGGCCGTCCAGCAGTTCGACAATCATGTGATCAGCCCGAACATACTCAAGTCGCGGGTGCAGCTGAATCCGCTGTTCATTCTGCTGGCACTGCTGCTGGGTGGTTCCCTCGGCGGGTTCTTCGGGCTGCTGGTTGCCGTCCCGGTGGCGGCCGCTCTGCGGGTCATCGTGGGTCACGTATGGCGCACCAGAGTGCTGAACGAATCCTGGGACGAGGCAGCGAAGGCCATGATCACCGAGTACGAGCCACCTCAGCGCGAAAGCCTGGTCGGTCGCCGGCGCCGGGCCACTCAGTTGGATGTGGAATCAGTGGCGGATGAGGCAGAGTCTTCCTCCGACCCTGATCCGTAAGGGTCTTACTCGAGTTCGCCGAGATAGGCATCCGAGAGATTGGGATGCTCCAATAGCGCTTTGGCCGTATCGGCCAGGACGATCCGGCCGGTCTGTAGAACGTACCCGCGATCGGCTATCGACAAGGCCACATGGGCGTTTTGCTCGACCAGCAGGATCGTGACACCCTGGGCGTTGATCTCCTTGATGGTGTCAAACACCTGCTCAACCAAAATCGGGGCAAGACCCATCGAAGGCTCGTCCATCAACAAGACCTTCGGAGAAGCGGTCAGAGCTCGCCCGATCGCCAGCATCTGCTGTTCGCCTCCGGACAGCGTCCCGGCCTTCTGGCTGATCCGCTCTTTGAGCCGCGGGAATAGGCCGAATACCCGGTCGACGTCGGCCTGAATCGCCGCTTTGTCCTTGCGAAGGTTGGCGCCGATCGCAAGGTTCTCCCGTACCGTCATCTTCCCGAAAAGACGCCGGTTCTCGGGAACCATGGTCAAGCCACGGGAGACGATCTCCTGGGTGGACAACCGCTCGATCCGTTCGCCGTCGAAGACGATCTCGCCCGCATGGGCGCGGGTCATACCGAGGATCGTTCTCAGAGTCGTTGATTTTCCCGCCGCATTGGAGCCGAGCAGGCAGACGATTTCGCCGGTCCGTACCTCCAGGCTCACCTCTTCGAGCGCCCGCACCGGACCATAGGCGGCGCTTACCGAAGCCAGATCGAGGATGGGAGCCTGCTGTTCGGTCATGTCTGCCCCTGCGTCGCCGACTTGCCGAGGTACGCCTCGATGACCTGCTGATTGGCCGCGACCTCTTCGTAGGTGCCTTCGGCGATCTTCTTGCCGTAGTCGAGGGCGACCACCCGATCCGAGACGCCGCTGATGACCGGCATGTCGTGTTCGATGAGCACGATCGAGTAGCCCTTCTCGTCCCGGAGCCTCCCGATCAACTCGATCAATCCATCCTTCTCAGCCGGGTTCATGCCGGCAGCCGGCTCGTCGAGGAGCAGAAGCTTTGGCTCGGTAGCCATCGCCCGGGCGATCTCCAAACGCCTCCGGTCGGCGTACGCGAGTTCCGAGGCCAGCGAGTTGAGGCGGGGCGAGAGCCGGTCGCCGAAGAAATCGAGAGCAGCACCCGCTTTGGCCTGCACCCGCTCTTCTTCTGACCTGGTGGAGCTCGTGTGGAAAAGGGCTCCGAAGACGCCGGCTCGTGTGCGGGGGTGCTGACCGACCATGGCGTTCTCGAGCACCGTCATGGCACCGAACAACCGGACGGCCTGGAACGTGCGGGCGATGCCGACCTTTGTGATCTGGTTGGGCTTGAGCCCGACCAAGTTGTTCCCGTCGAACCGAATCTTGCCGGAATCGGGGCCGTAGAAGCCGGTGACGACGTTGAAAAGAGTCGTCTTTCCCGCACCGTTTGGGCCGATCACACCAACGATCTCGCCCTGGTCGGCATGGAAGTCAACTTGGTCGACTGCCTGGACCCCACCGAAGCGCTTGGATACCCCTTCCAGGTCGAGCAGGTGGCTCACGACGTCGCCTCATCGGTCACGATGACGCTGAGCTCCGCCTCTGCATCTCGAGCGTGTAGCTCCCGCTGGCGTCTCTTGTTGGGGACGAGCCCTTCGGGGCGGAGAATCATGATCGCTACGAGGATGGCGCCATAGATCAGGAGGCGGAACTCGGCGAACTCTCGCAGCAGTTCCGGAAGGCCCACCAGAACCGCCGAGCCGACGATCACGCCGGGGATGCTCCCCAAACCGCCGAGGATGATCACCGACAGCACGTTGATCGAAACCAGCAGGCCGAAGCTGTTCGGGAAGATCGAGCCGATCTTGGCGGCGAAGAACACTCCGCCCAGGCTGCCGACGCCGGCACCCATGGCAAAGGCGAGGAGCTTATAGCGGATGATGCTGACGCCCATGGCCTCGGCAACCGATTCGTCCTCGCGCATCGCCGCCCAGGCCCGTCCGATCCGTGAGTCGGATAAGCGCCACGCGACGAAGGCGGCAATGCCGCAGAAGACCAGGATGAGGTAGTACACGTTCTGGGGAGCTCTCAGATCGAGCGCTTCGGGAGGAGGGGGCGGCACATTGAGAAGACCTTGGGCTCCTCCCAGATATGGGGCGAGCCAATCAGACAGGACCAGAGTACGAATGATCTCACCGAATCCGAGGGTCACAATGGCGAGGTAGTCGCCGCGTAGGCGAAGCACCGGTGCACCGATGAGGATGCCAATGATCACGGCGATCAAGACGACGAAGGGCAATGCCACCCAGAAATTGGTGAGACCCTTTTCGGCGAAGAGCTGCCCCTCTTCCCTGACCAGGTACGAAGCCGGCGAGGTTAGGACGCCGGTGGCGTAGGCGCCGACCGCAAAGAACGCCACGTAACCCAGGTCGAGCAGCCCGGCGTATCCGACCACAATGTTGAGTCCGAGTCCCAGCAACACATAGAGCCCCACCGTCCCGAGCACGTCGCTGATGAAACTACCGACTAGCCACGGCAGGACGACCAGGAAGGCGACTGCGGCGAAAACGGCCAGCTTTCGATACAAGGTTCGGCGGTCGGCCGGCAGCAAGGCGACGGCTTCCTTCCTTTGGGGCTCCCGTTCCTTCCAGAACCAACGGCCGGCTCCGGCAGCCACCACGGTCAAGACGGCACC
Organism: Actinomycetes bacterium; assembly: GCA_024641205.1. Lineage (GTDB taxonomy): Bacteria > Actinomycetota > Acidimicrobiia > Spongiisociales > UBA4744 > UBA4744. The sequence continues at coordinate 12,148 of JAHEDM010000005.1, read as the reverse complement.
GAGCACGGTCAGTCCGCCCCCCTCGTACAACCACCGGTCGGGAAGGCTCAACCCGTCGAGGACGGCACTCAGGATGGGCTCCATAAGGCTCATCAGCAGCACAGCGGTAAGGGTGAAGGTCACCGTGTCCCGTAGCTGGTCCGAAAGAAGGCGTAATGCTCCGGCCCCTGCTCCAAGCGCCGCGCCCAAGCCCACCAGGATCAAAGCTCCTCCGACGGGCCCCAGACCGAATTCCATGGTGGAGAGCATGCCGGGAGTGACGCTGGCCAGCACGCTGCGGACATCGACACCGGCGCTGATCAGCAATTCCAGTATCAGGATCACGGCGCCGGCGAGAACGCCGGCCGTGGTCCCGGCGACAAGCCCGATCAAGGCAGGGTTGGCGGTAACAGGCTTCCGACCGGGACGCGGTTTGGGAGGGCGACTGGCCATGTATCCCGTCCCGGCCAGGCCAATCAAAATGAGGAGCGTGCCAAGACCGATAACGTCGGTGATGACATCGCGGTCCTGGAACCGCTCGATCATGCCGACCAGCGCCAGATAGAGGACGGTCACTCCACCGATGAGGCCGGCGCGGACGTTGTCCCGGCTCAGGGCAGCTCTCATGGTTAGGCTCGCTTCTCTTCCGGAGCGCCCAGGAAACCGCCGGGTAGGAAGATGAGGACCAGCACCAGAATGCCGAAGGCCACTACGGGCTGCAACTGGTTGGGAGAGGGCACTCCCACTCCGGTCAGGAACAGGTTGGGACCGACCGCTTCGAGTACCCCGAGTAGCAGCCCGCCCATGGCCGCTCCGGTGACACTGCCGATGCCGCCGAGCACTGCGGCGGTGAAAGCCTTGATTCCCGGGAAGAACCCCATGGTGAAGATCACCTGGTTGAACAGGAACACGTAGAGGATGCCGGCTGCTCCGGCCAGGGCTCCACCGATGGCGAACGTGGCGACGATGGTTCTGTCGACGTTGATGCCCATCAGGGCGGCGATCTCACGGTCTTCCCCGACGGCCCGCATCGACCGGCCGGTTCTCGTCTTGGCGACAAAGGTGAACAACGCGATCCACAGCAGTATGGCGGCGACGACGACGATGACTTGCGTCCGAAGGATTTCGACGCCGAAGATCGTCCATGTGCCCTGTAGGACGTTGATGGTCGGGTAGGCGCGGGCCTGGGCACCGTACAATCCCCGGAAGGTGTACTGCAAGAAGAAGGAAGCCCCAATGGCGGTGATGAGGGGGACGAGGCGTGGGGCTCCTCGCAGAGGGCGGTAGGCGACTCGCTCGAGGATGACGGCTACCAGCGTCGAAGTCACCATCGACACGATCAGGATGGCTCCGATCGAAACGAGGGGGTGGGCGTTCAGGTATCCGGACCTGCCGAAGGCAACGGCCACGAAAAAGGCCGTGTAGGCCCCCGACATGAACACTTCACCATGGGCGAAATTGATCATGAAGAGGATCCCGTACACCAGCGTATAGCCGATGGCAATCAGGGCATAGACACTGCCCCGAGCGATGCCGTTGATGACCAGCGACCGCCAGTCGGCGGCGGTGAACGTCCCCATCCGGAGGGTCGCCGCGCTCCCCGCCACCACCCCGTAGACAATGGCGATGCTCAACGAGATGAGGATGATCCGCCGCAGCGGCAGACGCTCGAAGCGGAGTCTGCGGGATGAAGTGGCAGGGGCAGTCATAGGCTCAGGCCGGATATTGGGGGAGGGCCCGTGCCCTCCCCCAGACCATCCGGTTGGCTACTCGAGGGTCGCCACTTCGCTGTACACCGGAGCGGCCGGCAAGCTATCCGGAGTCTCCACCTGGTATACACCGATAGTGGCCGTGCTCTGGCAGTCGCCGTCGGCGTTGCAGTTCAGCGTTCCGGTGATACCCACCAATCCCTGAGTCTCGAACAAGGCGTCTTTCAACGCCGTCCGCGGGATGTACAGGGCGTCACCGTCGACGATCCCCACCTTCTCGATGGCTTTGAAGAGCATGTTGGCTGCATCGTACGAGTGAGCGTGGAAGGCAGCTCCCGGCTCGCCTCCGAACTGGGCAGCATATGCCGTCTTGAATGCACCTGCATAGAAGGCCGCGTCTCCGCTGAAGGCCGACAGGTCGGGACCCGAGAGATACATGCCAATCGACGCTTCGCCGGCTGCGTCCAGGAAGCCCTGGGTGAGCATGCCGTCTGATCCGATCAACGTTGTGTTCTCGAGACCCGCAGTCTGCCGGGCTTGCTGAGTGATCAGGCCGCCTTCGGCCACGAAGATCGGGTAGTAGAGGACGTCCGGTGGATTGGCGGCCACGGTGGTCAGCACCGACGTGAAGTCGGTGTCGCCCACCTGGATGGCGTCCTGCACGGTGATCTCTCCACCCAGCTCAACGAACCGATCGGCGAAGACCTGTTGCAGGCCATCGGCGTACGGGCTGCCGTCGTGGATGGTGGCGGCGGTGCGGGCTCCCAGTTCGTTGTAGGCGAAGTTCGCCACCGCGGCACCCTGCAACTTGTCGTTGTGGGCGGTCCGCAGGTAGAACGGCTGGTGCTGGGATGGTTCCGTCAACGCCGGCCCGGTATTGGACGGCGAGATGAGCGCAATGCCGCGGTCGCTGAGGATCTTGTCCGCAACACCGAGCGCAGCACTCGAACAGCTCGTCCCAATCACCGCAACGATAGCGGTGTCCGAGACCAGCGACTGGGCGCCGGATTGGCCACCATCTGCCGAGCAACCATCGTCCTGATGGTTGAAGGAGATGACGTGACCGTCAATCTCTCCGTTCACCTGGTCGAAGGTGCCGTCCAGGTAGTCGGCAGCCAGGACCACGCCGTTCTGACTGTCCTGGCCCAGGAAGGCGTTCGGACCGGTGATGACGAGCAACGTACCGACCTCGATCGGATCGCCTGCCCCGACCTCTACGCATCCAAATGCGTCGCTTTCACACTCGGCCGGAACGCCGCCGCTATCGGTACACGCCCCGGCGATGAGCGCAAGCACCGCCAGCAGCAGGGTTATTCTCCACAGCTTTGAAGTTCTCACTTTTCCTCCTTCGGTCCCATCCCTCGGACGGCACCCAACTTCCCTTTCCTGGGTTATCCCCAGTGGTGAGGGAGTGTAGGCATGTGACGAGGTCGCGTGCGAGACAACTTGGTGCCGTTCTTGAACTCGATCGCAGTACTCTGGCACCGCTGAAGCCGAGACGAGGAGCTCTCATGGCTGAGGAGATCGCGTCTCAGGACGCCTATGCCCGCCAAACCGATGCAGAAGTGCTCGAGCTTGCGGACGGGGGTCTGGTTCTCGACCGGACCGTCTTCTATGCGCGCGGTGGAGGCCAACCGGGCGATCAGGGCCTGATTCGCTGGCCGGATGGAGAGGTGAGGGTTGTCGATACGGTTCGGCGCGGCGGGATCCCCGTCCACGTGCTCGAAGGATCGGCACCTCCTCCGGGAACCCGCGTGGTTGCGGGCATCGACTGGGAACGTCGCTACTTGTTGATGAGAACACACACGGCTCTCCACTCATTGTCGGCGATCATCTGGCGTGACTTCGACGCCAAGGTCACCGGCGGCAACATGGAACCCGGCGTTGCCAGGATGGATTTCGAACTCGAGGGCATCTCGGTCGAATTCGGCCAGCAGGTCGAAGACAAGCTCAACGAGGAGCTGGGGGCCGATCACCCGGTGGAAATCCTGTTTCTGCCTCGCGCCGAGGCGCTGGCCGACCCGGATTTGATCCGCACCAAGGTCAATCTCCTTCCCGATTTCATCGATCCGATCCGCGTGGTTCACATCATCGGTCTGGACAAACAAGCCGACGGAGGCACGCATGTCGCCTCAACGCTCGAAGTGGGCACCGTGCGAGTCGTCAAGACCGAGTCGAAGGGCAAGGCCAACAAGCGGATCCGCATCGAATTGATGTGAACAGCTTCCAGCCACCAGCTGCCAGCGACCAGCTATCGACCGGAAGACTGCTGAGCCAAGCTTCTTGCTGCTGGCTGGCGGCTGGATGCTGGTTGCCGGAAGCTTTCTCATGATCGACTTTCTGCTCGGCCTCTACTTCGCGGGGCTCTTTGTCCGGGGTTGGGTGCGGGGTTTCACCCGCGAGGCAATGGACCTGGTCGGGCTGGTCATCGGCATCGCCCTGGCCTTCCGTTTCAGCGGTCCACTCGGCGACGCGATGGCCGAATGGCTCGGCATCTCCCCTGAGTTGGGTCGGCTGGTGGGTGGCCTTGCCCTCTTCCTGCTGGTCGGTGTCCTGGCATCCATCGGTGCTCATTATCTGCAGCGGGTCTTCACTCTGCCGGGTCTGGCGCTGACCCATCGGCTCCTGGGTGGCGGATTGGCCCTGGCCTGGGCACTCTTCGTAGTGATCTTGTTGCTGTCGCTCCTGGTGGTCCTTCCTTTGCCCGGCACGGTCGGGGAGCGAATCGATGAATCCAAGGTGGCGTCTGCCCTCACCGATCCGGAGTTATTGCCACAACGGATGTTTTTCACCGTGGCCGGCGACCGGGTACTCGAAGCGCTGCTGAACCTCGACCGTTTGGTCGGCCGGGACGAGGTCATTCTCGAGGAAGGCGAGACGCTTGCGATTACACCGGCCGAACCGGAAGAGCTTCAACGCGATGAGAAGGCCGCCGCGGAGATCTTCGAATTGGTCAACCGCTCACGGATAGACGAACGGCTGGATCCGCTGGCATGGTCGGCACCTCTTGCCGCGGTTGGCGAAGGCCATGCGACCGAGATGTACTTGGAGGGATATTTCGGTCACACCTCTCCGGCGACCGGCACCGTGGCCAATCGCATGGCCATTGCAGGGATTCCCTACATCCGTGTCGGTGAGAACATGGCGTTGGCCGCCACCGCCGGGACGGTGCACGACGGCCTCATGGACAGTCCCGGTCACCGTGCCAACATCCTTGATTCCAGATTCACCCGATTGGGCATCGGGGTCATCAAGGGCCCACTCGGCCTCATGGTGGTGCAGGTGTTCTCCGGCTGAGACCGGGAATTCGTTCCTCGTTCTTCGCTCGAGTTCCTTCGCAGCCTTTGGTCTGATCGTCTCTACCCTGGTGGCAGATAGCCCATGGAGCCATGCCGATGTTGGACGTCGCAACCGATTTGTTGACCAGTTTCGTCTCGGCATTCTCGAGTTACGTCGAGGAACGCGTTGGCGAGCAGGGTCTCGAGCGTCCGTCCTCCTTTGACGGTGCTCTGGCGGACGGCCAGGCCTGGCTGGCGGCGACCCTCGAAGCGTTGCTGGCTCTCCCGTTTGACCGGCAACGGCGGGGTCCGCTCGAGGTTTTGCAGGAAGCGATGCGGTTTCCCACCGGGGCCCTCGCCGCAGCGGGTGTCGAGGAGGTTGGCCGCGACTCGGGAAAAATGGCGGCTCTTCCCGGCGACGTGTACGACCTCGCACCGGCCTCTTCACGACAGCTGGGTGACGAAGTCTGGATGGCGCATCTCGCCTGGGGCGCCGCCAAAGCTAGGGCACTTCGCCGGTCCGGGAGCGTGGGTCTCCTGTCTGCGAATCTCATGGATCGATCCAGGATCGAGCCCCTGGTCGAGCGGTTGGGCGCGAGACTCGTCGTGTGGAACGCTTGGACCGAGGGGCCGGACGGCCGGCCGGGGGACTGGCCCGATCTGGTTCTGGCAGATCTCTCGGTACCGGACTCGATCTTGGCAATCGAGGCGCTCGTGCAAGCCGGTGCCCGGGTAGTCGCGTTTGGATCTCATGTTGACCGGGTCGCGCTGCGCACCGCTCGACAGGCCGGGGCCGACCAGGTTTTGGCAAGATCAGTCTTCTTCGAGAAGCTCGGTGAGCTGCTCGGCTGATCGGTACAGGTAATCGGGGACCAGCAGCACGGCGCCGAACGTCACCTCGGACTTGGCTCGTCGGTGGGCTTCTCCTGCCTGCGAAAGCGGATATATCGAATCGATGACGGGCAGGAAGGTCGCTTCGCTGAGGAGCTTGAGGATATGGTGGACGTCGACGGAGTCGATGAGGGCCGTCGATCCGATGACGTGGGCTTGTGTTTCGACCAGTCGGCGAACATCGACCAACTGAGGATCGCCACCACCGGTCATGACGAGGCGTCCTTTTCGATCCAGCATCTCAATGGAGCTGGGTAGGGCTCGCCCGTAGACGCTGAGGACCACGGTGGCGCCGCGCCGGCCCAGACCAGCTCTGACATGGTCGGCCAGGTTCGGGGCCGATTGAGAAACAACTCGAGTGGCCCCAATTGCATTGAGCCGCTTGGCATGGCGTCCGTTCGAAACCGTAACAACACTGCTGCCTTTCCAGCGGCAGATCTGGATGGCGGCGATACCGATCGGATCAGCAGCTCCGATGACGGCCACTCGTTCCAGGGTGCCGAGCCGGGCATCATGGAAGAGGGCAGTCCAGGCTCGCGAAAAGGCCCGACCCGCACTCGCCGAGCTGATGAAGGAAACATTGTCGGGGATGGAGTGCAGCTCGGCGGCAGACACGACCACGTACTCTGCGTACCCGCCGGGACGAGTCCTTCCCGCCGATTCGCTCATGACCAGGACCCGGTCTCCGGGCGAGCACTCGGTTACTCCGGCGCCCACCAGGATCACTTCACCGGCAACATCCGAGCCGGGAACAGAGGGAGAATTTGCGGAAGTCGACCCCGAAAGATTCTCCAGGTCGGTCGGGCTCACCAGTGCCGCGTTGACCCGCAGCAGAACCTGGCCTGGTCCCGGCCGGGGGACCGGTAGGGCGGTGATGTGCATCTCTTCGGAGTTGCCAGGAGAATGCAGGACTGCTGCATTCATGACTGCGGGTTCCACCGCCCAAGCATAGGTTTCGACGCGACTATTTCGCGGTGCTGAAAGATCCGGCCTCGGCAGCCGCGGGTCGAATGCTCCCGAGCACGTTGATGGCCGCAACGCCGAGGAGGATTACCGCCACCCCCATGCCCTGGGTGGCCGAGAGGCGTTCGTGGAAGATCAGCGCTCCCCAGGCCAGGGCACCAATGGGTTGGACCATTATCAGGACGGAGGTGGTGAGCGCAGGCAGCCTTGGAAGAGCGTATCCGATGATGACCCATCCGAAGACCTGAGCAAGCACCGCGATTAACACAAGCCAACCGTGGTCGGGCCATGCAATACGGAGATCGAGCGTGCCGGTGACCAGACCGGCCAGGCCGGTGCCGATCACAACGCCGATGGTGGCGTCGAGCAAAGTGCCAATGGCGGAACTCTGGCTGCGATTGGCAGCACGGTAGGTGAGGATGAACGACGCATAGGCGATGCCCGATAATGCCCCCAGGATCACCCCTGCCACGGGATCGCTGCCGTAGGCGTCCGCTCTTCCAAGTCCCGACAACAACGCCACTCCGATGAACACAACGGGAATGGCGACAAAGGCAGTCGTGCTGGGTCGTTCGTCGTGTATGGCCCAGGCGGCGAGGGCGACGAAGACAACCTGGATGTTGGCCAGGAGTGTGCCAAGTCCCGCCCCGATGGCCCCGATTGCCGCGTGGAACAGCCACAAATCGACGGCCAGTATCAAGCCGGATACGAAACCCAGTCGGCGATCGGCCCGGGTGCGTTCATCCGAATTCCTCGTGGCGAGCCACATCACCAAGAGGACGGGGACGGCGTACGCGGCGCGGAAGAAACCTGCCGTCAGCGGGCTCACGTCAGCGAGTCGAACCAGCACGGCGGTGAAAGAGATGGCCAGAACGCCCACGAGGGCGATCACGCGTGTCACCGGAGACACTGTAGAGCCGGGAAGGTCGTGGTCAGGACGCGAGCTCGGCAGACTGCTACATCTTCGATTTAGCGGAGCTGCCCTTCTTCGTCTTCTTCTTTGGCTTATCCAATCCGGCGGCTCGTCGTGCGTCTTCGCGCAGTTCGGCGAAAGCGGCCTGCACCTTCTCCACAAATGCAGAGACGTCGGGAACAACATCCCAATCGGCGTTCAGTCCCCACGCCAGCTCGCCGTTGTAGCTGAACAGAGCTACCCCGAGGCCGTGACCTGCCCACAGAGGGACGGCCGGGTACTGAACGAGCAGTTTCGATCCCAACATGTACATTGGGAATTGAGGACCGGGTACGTTGGTGACGGTCATATTGAACGGTCGGATGCGCGTGGCGCGGCGGGCAGCCATGCCGAGCAGAGTGGCGGGCGTCCCGGAGCTGAGCTGCACAATGGTCGAGGCGCCGAGAGCCTGGTTGGTCTTCTTCAAATGCAGGGTGCGATCCTGGACGATGGCATACTGCCGGAGCGAGTCGGGCTCGGCGATCGGCAGCGACATGAGCCACATGGCAACCTGGTTGCCGAGTCGCCCCTGCTGGTCCTTGGACCGAACACTGACGGGAGCCATCACGCGGAACTCAACGTCATCGACCGGAAATCCCCGCTCCTCTATGAAGAACTTCCGCACGGCTCCGGCCACCGTGGTGAGCACGACATCGTTTACGGTCCCGCCGATCAAGTCTTTGATCTCTTTGACTTCGGCCAGCGGGAGGCTGAGCCACTCGAATCGACGGTTCGGTCCGATCTTCTCGTTTATGGGAGTGCGGGAGGCCGGAGTCAGCCATCCGGAGGTCAGAGAGTACGAGACGGCCTTGGCGCGTCTTTGGATCTCTGAGCCGATCGCCACGGCTTCTTCAGCGAGATGCGGGATCCCGTGCGCAGCTCGTAGGACCCTCCTGGCTCGTCGAAGTGACTCGCCGACCATCAGGTCCGCCGCACCGGGCGCCGGTCGTGGCTCGAATGGCTTGATCTCCTCGATTTCATCGGTGGGGACGAAGTTGAGCAACACGGCCATCAGGTCGACGCCGGAGACCCCGTCGATCATGCAATGGTGAATCTTGAATACGAGAGCGAATCGGTTCTCCTCGATTCCCTCTACCACCCACAGCTCCCACAGCGGTTTGGCCCGATTGAGTTGTTGGGAGAGGAGCCTTCCCATCATCGACCGGAGCTGCTCTTCGCTGCCCGGTTTGGGAAGGCTCAGATGGCGGACGTGGTAGTCGAGGTCGAAGTGTTCATCGTCGACCCAAACCGGGTTCTTCTCGATCGGCACCCGGGCGAGGTGCTGGCGATATCTCGGTATGTATTGGAGTTTGGACTCGATGAAGGCTTGGATCTTGTCGATGTCGATGCCGCCATCGGCCTTGGTTAGCGGCGCGGCGTCGAAGATGGCGGCACCCGCAACATGCATGTGCGTCGTTGGCGACTCGAGGGCCAAGAACGATCCGTCGAGGAAGGAAAGTCGCTCGTAATAATGGGCAGGCATCAACCTGAAAGGCTAGTGGAGCACCGCGCCCCATACTGCCGCGTAACACCGGAGCGGACCATCAGCCGTCGATCTCGACTCCACTTCCCTGCTCGGCGGCCCGGGCGAGGGCGGCCACTGCCGCCGCCACATCCTGGGAGGCGATCCCGACCGATTTGAACAGGGTCACATCGGCTCCCGAGGAACCAATCCGGCCGGCGAGAAGATCGCCCAGGGTCGCGTCGGGTTCTCGCTCCGCTTGAATGAGGTCACCTGCCTCGCGGGCTGCGGCCGACACTTCGTCTACGACGACGAAGGCCCTGCGTACCGTTTCTTGGGGAACCTCGACCATGTGCGGCGCGAAGGAGCCAATCGCATTGATGTGCGTTCCCGGCTGCACGGCCGTGTCCTCAAAGAGAGGCTGAAGGGCCGGGGTGGCGGTGGTGACGATGCCGGCTGCAGACACCGCCGAAGCGGGATCATCGACCGCCACGCCTCCAATCTGCGCTGCAAAGGCCTCGGCCCTGGCCGTACTGCGACTCCAGACCAACACCTGCTCGATGGTGCGCACCTCCCGAACCGCTGCAACCTGGTCGGCCGCCATGGACCCGCACCCCAGCATCGCCATCGTGTGGGCCCCTGGTCGAGCCAGCAGCCGGGTGGCGAGGCCTGCCCCCGCCCCGGTACGAATGGCAGTCAAGGTGGGCCCATCGACCAGGCCAAGCGGGTGGCCGGAGGGGTCGAAGACCACGACGATTCCGCTGGGACGGCCCGGGACCGTGGATACCACTTTGATGCCGGTTATCTCACCGACCCGGCCGGGCATGAAGAGCGACGGCCCTATCTGGACCCGGGCAGGCACTTCCCGATCATCGCCAAACGCGGCGACCATTGCCTCGATGGCGGCGCCCATGGGGAGGGCGGCTCGCAGGTCGGCTGGGCCCAGGTACCGCACGGAGTCTCCTAGGCCAGGACGTTCTTCTCGTGCACGGTCAGAGGTGTTCGGTCGACGCCGAAAAACGAGATCGGGACATCGGTATCGAAGGGACGGGTAACGCCCGTGATGGCCCGGGCCATCATCGATCCAACCATGGGAGCGAGCTTGAATCCGTGGCCGCTGAAGCCGTTGGCAACCCACCATCCTTCCACGGCGGTTGGCCCCAAGATCGGGTGAACGTCCTCTTCGTTGATCGAATAGAGGCCGGCGATGCCGGTGAGCGTCCCCCGATACGGTAGGTCGGGAAGGCGATGGTGGAGCGCATGGATCTTTGAGTCCAGGAAAGCCGCGTCGGCCCCCGTCTTGTAGTGATCGGGGTCAACTTGCTCGCTTTCGTCCTCCGCCAGGACCGAACCGAACAGGATCTGTTGGCCTGATGCCTCAGGTCGAAAATAGATCCCGGTGGTTGCGTCGGCCACAACGGGGATCGGTTCCGGGACCTCGGCGGGTCGGAGGCGATACCCAACCTGAACCCGGGTCGGGTTGATGGTCCAACCGAGTCGGGCCCCCGCCATATCATTGAGGCGGTTGCACCATGGGCCCCCCGCATTCACGATCAGCGGGGCGCGGATCGTCCGGCCATCGGCGAGGTCCACTCCCGTCACGCGGTTGCCTTCCTTCCGCACCGCCTCTACTTCGGCGCGGAACAGAACCTCGGCGCCTTCCCGGCGGGCTGCCTCGATCAGGTCTTGATTGGCGCCGGTCGGATCGGCGAACCCGGCGTCAGGTTCGAAAAGGGCCGCCTCCAGAGGCCGGCACGTGTGGGGTATGCGACCGCTGAGATCAAAGGGTTCTGCGCAGGTGGAGAGAGCCGGAAAAAGAGTATGCACACCGGCCGCATCGAGCACCTCAGCCCGACCTCCCTGGTCGATGAGGCGATCGCGCGCCGTTGATGCTTCAGCGTTGCCGTATCCCATCATCCACAGCATGCCGACGGAATGGAATCGCGAGCGCGGTTGCTCGATCCCGGTGAATTCGGCCCAATTGCGGTAGGCCGCTTGGCCATGCAATGCCATTCGGACCGTTTCGGGCCGGCTGTAGAGGGTTCGGACGATTGAAGACGAGGCGCCGGTGGAACCTTCCCCCGGCCCGGCCCCGCGCTCAACGATGACCACCCGGCCGAAGTCCCGCACGGCGAGTTGAAAGCCGATGGCGGAGCCAATGATGCCTCCGCCGATTACTACGACCTCCGCTTCCTCCACGGAACCCTCCTCACGAGTGACCACGTTCGACCTACCCGTCGCGCCCTCGGCAGGATTCGAACCTGCGACCTACTGCTTAGGAGGCAGTTGCTCTATCCCCTGAGCTACGAGGGCAACAAGTCGCTTGGTCGTCAAGGGATATCCAGAGTCCAAGCGTCCGATTTGCAATCTTAACGTCGGATGCTTCGCGGCCCGCCCGGGCGCGGCTCGGCGGCTGTTGTCGCAGGTGCGGTTGTGATCCGCCGAATCTCATTCGAGGCCGAAGTTGCCGGCCACTGGCAGCCAATTGCCTTGGCCCCACACCACCTGCGCGTCGGCGATTCCCTGTGTGTTTGTGAAGCGGAAGAAATACGTCGTGTTCGAAGGGCGGAACAATGCCGGGCTGTCGATCCCGTTGCTATTCCAGTCTCCGGCGACGAGGCGATCGCCCGGGTCGCCGTAGACGAACTGAGCGTCGGCGATCCCCTGCGTGTGTGTCTGACGGAAATACACCAACCCCGTGGATTCCCGGTGGAGCCCAACCGTTTCCACGCCGTCGCCGTTGAAGTCGCCTACGAAAGGTTTGTCGCCCGGGTTGCCGAAGAGATAGTCGATGTCGGCCGCCCCGAGGCCACCTCCATCCTGGCCGAGTTTGTTGATGATGTAGAACCGCCCCTCCGACGGCCGGTAGATAGATACGGTGTCACAACCATTCCCGTTGAAATCCCCTGCGAGA
>JAHEDM010000228.1 GCA_024641205.1 Actinomycetes bacterium | reverse complement strand
TCGTGAACCGCATTGCCGGCCGTCGTTCCTGCAGGAACGCCCACATCTTCAACGTCAACACCAACCCGCCGCAAGAAGAAGGAATATGTGACACGTGTGGCCAGCCGCTCATGCAGCGCCCCGACGATGCTGAGGAGATTGTTCGCACCAGATTGGCCGTCTACGACCAACAGACCGCTCCGCTCATCAAGTACTACGAAAAACGCGGGTTGGTCCGACACGTCAATGGCATAGGTTCGCCAGAAGAGGTCTTCCCGCGCGTTGCCGCCATACTCGAAAGGGTTTGATCAGTCGCTGCCGCCGGTTGGAGCTAAACGCCTGCTACCGACTCATGAATGAGTAGGTCGACTACGGCCCGCAGGGCTACCTGTTCGTCTGCCCCGGTCGCCATCGCCCCCCGGTAGACCTCCAGCTGACGATCCGCGCTCGTTCCTCGGGCGACGATCTCCCGAGCGTGCTCCACCTCCGCAACGCACCCGAGTTCGTCGGCATCCTCGGAGACCAGGGCAATCAGCTCCTCGATCAGCTCTGGGTACGGAATCAACTCTCCAATCCCAAAATCCATGAGCGAGCCCTCGACGCCGTACCGCTGGGCTCGCCACACGTTCTCTTCGACCAGCATGTCCGCATAGGTTCGCCAGCGCTGATTGAGCCGCCTGCGGCGGTACAACATGTGCAGGAGCGAGAGGTACAGGGCCGCCACAGTGATACCGTCGTCGATGCCGGTACATACATCCGAGATCCGCATTTCGAGGGTCGGGAACCGTTCGCTCGGCCGAACATCCCACCACAGTTTGGTGGCATCCTCTATCAGTCCTGCTTCAACAAGCACATCCACGTGGCGGCGGTACTCACTCCAGCTGGAGAAAACCTCGGGCAGCCCGGTCCGGGGAAGAGCCTTGAAAACACTCATCCGGTAGCTCTTCAGCCCGGTATCACGGCCGTGCCAGAAGGGGGAAGAAGCCGACAAGGCCAGAAGATGGGGCACGAAGTACGACACCTGGTTCATCAGGTCAATTCGCAGATCGTTGTCCCCGATTCCCACGTGCACATGCATGCCACAGATGACCAGACGTCGTACCACGGCTTGCAGGTCCTCGGCCAGCATGTGGTAACGCTCGTTGTCGGTAGTCAGCTGTTCGCCCCATTCCGCAAAAGGGTGCGTCGAAGCGGCGATCATCGCGAAGTCGTGCTGCTCGGCCACTTCGGCAACCGCTTTGCGCAATCGCGCCAGGTCGGTTCGCGCTTCCTGGATGGTGGAACAGATTCGGGTACCCACCTCGATCTGCGATCGCAAGAACTCATGACCAACCTGGCCTTCGAGTTTTCGCACGGCGTCCTTCATCACCGACTCGGGTGGATCCTGCACAAGATTGCGGGTGTCCCTGTCTACGAGGAGGTACTCCTCTTCGATCCCGATCGTGAATTCAGGTTTGGGGATGGCCAAGACCGCTCCTCTTGCCGTGAAGCCAACAAGATAGCGAGGATGCACCGGCGACGTCGGCTCAGGGCCTCCGACCAACTCAATCGCCGCCTGAACCTGGCAAATTCCGGTCGCGGCGTCTCGGCCGGCGTGGTTGCCTGCTCCCGTCTTTCACCCAATTCTGTACCCGCTTGCCGGCGCGCAACGTCGTCGTTTTCGCCGCCGTCGCCGAATTTCGACCGACCCGCCGCACCGAGGCCCCGGCCCGCTTGACAACCGGACCGGCAACCTCAACCACCTTTTGCTCAACTTTGGTGAGCACCACCTCGGACTCTTCGACAATGGCCCGGACCTGCGGCACTTGTTGCAACCAACCCATCGTCCGCAACGAGAAGTAGATGACACCACCCGAGACACCCACAATGCCCCCGGCGGCCAACAGCATGACGAGACCCGGCAGTTCGATCGCATAGAACTCGCGCCCAAAGGGGATCACCACGATGAGCAACAGGGAGAAGATCATGCCCCCGATCAGGACCCGGCGCATGGGTGTCAGAGGCCGGCTCACAATCAGCAGGGCAAAGAACCCCATCCCCGATAGGACCAGGGTCGCCACCGTACGCGCCTGAGGCAAAGGCGCTCCTTCGGCCAGAGCCAGGTTGTACGCGGCAAAGGTGGCAAAAGCGGCCAGGGTCCCCGCCGGTACGGCGAACCTCATGACCCGGAAGAGAAATCCCCGCCGCGCTCGGCGGGTGGTTGGCTCGAGCGCCAAGAAGAAGGCGGGGATACCGATGGTGATGGATCCAACCAACGTCAGGTGTCGAGGAAGGAAAGGAAAAGGCTGACCAGCCAGAGCAACCGCAATCACCAACAACATTGCATAGACCGTCTTGGTTACGAACAAGTTGGCGACCCGCTCGATGTTGGCGATTACCCGACGGCCTTCCGCGACGACGGCAGGAAGGCGGTCGAAATTCCCATCGACCAAAACCACTTCTGCGACCGCCCGCGATGCTGAGCTCCCAGAGCCCATCGCGATGCCGATGTCGGCGTCCTTGAGAGCGAGCACGTCGTTCACCCCGTCGCCCGTCATTGCCACCGTATGGCCGCGAGCCTGCAGCGAGGCGATCATGTGCCGCTTTTGGTGGGGCGTTACCCGCCCGAAAACGACCCCATTCTCCACCGCCACCTCGAAACCCGGATCGTTTTCGGACAGGTCGCGCGCATCAACTACCCGATCCGCATTCCGGATCCCGACTCGTCTGGCGATAGCCGCGACGGTATGGGGGTGATCCCCGGAAATCACCTTGGTCTGGACGCCCTGGCGCTCGAAGAATTCGAGAGTCTTGGTGGCATCGTCCCGCACCCGGTCCCCAAACAGAACAAGGCCCATCGCCCGCAAACCTTCCGGAATTTGATCGGCGTGCAGAGGCTCCGCGGTGTGCCCCACCACGAGAACCCGGTATCCGTCTGTGGCAAGCCTTTCAGCCCGATCGATGATGCTGGGTTCAGCCGGGAAAACAACCTCCGGGGCGCCGAGCACCCAGGTTCCCTGATCGCCGAAGGTAGTACCGCTCCACTTACGGTCCGACGAAAACGGCATCTGTGAGCGCGCCCGCCATCCGACAGGATGCGCAAACGCAGCGGCGATCGCCCGGACGGTCCCATTCGGGGTCGGGTCGGTGGCCGCCAGTGCTCCAAGCGCGGGGATGAGATCCTGGGTTTTGGTCAAGTACTGCACCTCGTGGACGGTCAACCGGCCCTCGGTGAGGGTCCCGGTCTTGTCGAAACAGATGACGTCGACTCTGGCGAGCCCTTCAACGGCGGGTAGCTCCTGAACAAGGACGTTCTGCCTACCCAGCCTGATGACGCCGACTGCAAACGCCATCGACAGAAGCAACACGAGACCCTGGGGCACCATGCCCACCGTGCCGGCCACGGCGCTTCGGATCGCTTCCTTCAGAGACTCGTGCGCCTGGAGCTGGCTCGTGATCAACAGGATCTCCGTCGGGACCAGCAACCAGCCGACCAAGCCGAGGATCCAATCCACGCCGGAGCGAAGCTCAGATTGGACCAGCGTGAATTTGCGGGCCTCTTCCGCGAGTCGAATCGCGTACGCCTCCTTCCCGACCTTGGTTGCCCGATACCGGCCACTTCCGGCAGCCACAAAGCTGCCGGAAAGAACGCCGTCTCCTGGATTCTTGGCAACGGGGTCCGATTCCCCCGTGAGGAGCGACTCGTCGACTTCGAGGCCTGCACCGGCCAGCACCATCCCGTCAACCACGATCTGATCGCCCGGTTGCAGGTCGAGCACATCATCGAGAACCACGCGGTCGACCGCCAGCTCACCGACGGATCCAGCCCGGACGACTCTGGCGCGAGGGGCACTGAGGAGGGCCAGACGATCGAGCGCTCGCTTGGCCCTCAATTCCTGCACGATACCGATCGACGCATTGGCAACCAGGACAAACCCGAACAAGGCATCCTGGATCGGCGCTACGAAGAGGACGACGACCACAAGAATCCCGAGCAGCATGTTGAAACGTGTGAAGACATTGGCACGGACGATTTCGCCGACAGTCCGGCTCGTACCGTGCGGGATGTCGTTGATCTCGCCGCGATCGATTCGCTGCTGCACCTCGAGCGGGCTCAATCCGTCAAGGCCCGGGGTCCTGATGTGGGTTGTTCCGGTCATGGAGTCCTCATGGCCGTGACGTCATGAATGGATGGTACGAGGAACTGAGGACAGATACGTGCCGCATTCGGTTGTTGAGGGCATGAGCCTTGTAATTGTTGCTCCCATCAAATCGGCAACATTCGGAGAGCAACCGCAAGCGCTGCAACAATGGCACCCAACGAATCGTCTCGGCCCATTTTCTGACGGCCAGGTTGGACACAACCCAAGCACCAACCATGTTGCCGGTTCCAAATACGAGGCCGACTCCAAGATCTACCTGGTCGGCGGGAGCAACGAGATTCACGACCAGGGGCGAACACAACAGGATGAGGGTCATTTTGGCCGCCCCAGGCCACCGCGCTGGCAAAACCGGCCACGGCCGGCAGCAATAACACGGTGACCCAAGACATGGCGTGGATGTTGGCCCGCCTCGCCCGAGTTTCCAAACAGACCGAGCCATCCGCCGTCGGAGGAAAGCGGACGGCCGGGTCTTTGTCGTACGCCCGACATTGTGGGGTGGCCGGAAGTCTCACCTGGGTTGGTGACAGTAGAAGCGCGCCACTCACAAGGAGGAGTCCA
>JAHEDM010000227.1 GCA_024641205.1 Actinomycetes bacterium | reverse complement strand
GAGGGCCACCCCACCCGGGTCGATGCCGCAGAAGTCCGCGCCAAAGCCGCCGAGCAGGCGGCCCGCCTGCACGCCCGTCTGTGAGAACCTGAGACCGAAGAGGAGCGAGGACATGTCCGATCGATTCCACGCCATTTCGATGGAGCAGTTGACCGACTGGGTATTCGACGAATTGGAGCAGAAGGACTCGCTGTTCGGTGTGCCCCGTTCGGCCTTTTTTGTGCCCAAGGAAACCGACCGGTTCCGCGTCGAGAAGTACGGTCAAATGCTCGAGACCCCCTTCGGGGTGGCGGCCGGACCACACACACAGATGGCGCAGAACATCATCGTTTCGTGGCTGGTCGGGGCCCGCTTCATCGAGTTGAAGACCGTCCAGACCATGGACGAGCTGGACGTCAACAAACCCTGCATTGACGTCCAGGACGAGGGCTACAACGTCGAGTGGTCCCAGGAACTCAAGGTCTACGAATCGTTCGACGAGTACCTGCGGGCCTGGGTCCTGATCCACGCCCTCCACCACAAGTTCGGGTTTCCCGGTGACCGGCCCGGGATGATCTTCAACATGAGTGTCGGTTACAACTTGGAAGGCATTCTCAAACCAAACGTGCAGTGGTACCTCGACACGATGTTCGATGCCTCCGAGTACCTGCCTGCCTACGTCGATATCGTCGCCCAAAGGTATCCCAAAGTGCGAGACCTCGACATCCCGGCGCTCATTTCCGACACGATCACCTTGTCGACCATGCACGGATGTCCGCCGGATGAAATCGAGCGGATCACCCATTACCTGCTGGAAGAACGAGAACTGCACACATCAGTGAAGTGCAATCCAACGCTCCTGGGCGCAGACCGCGTCAGGAAGATCATCAACGACGACCTGGCTTTCGTTGATGTCCCGGTTCCGGACGAAGCATTCGGGCATGACTTGAAGTACGTCGATGCCGTCCCGATGTTCCACAACCTGCGCAGAATCGCAACGGACCACGACCGGACTTTTGGCCTCAAACTCAGCAACACGCTCGAGGTAGACAACTGGCGGACGGTGTTCGACCGTGACGAGATGATGTATCTGTCGGGACGCGCCTTACATCCGGTCACTGCCAATCTTGCTTCCAAGATCAGCGAGGAATTCCGCGGCGACCTCATGCTTTCGTTCGCCGGGGGAGCGGATTGCTTCAACGCCGCCGACCTCCTGGCGGGCGGCATGAAAACCGTCACCGTTTGCTCCGATCTGCTCAAGACCGGCGGATACCTGCGCATGCTGCAATACATGGAGAACCTGGATGGCGCTATCGAAGCGGCGGGAGCAGCCGATCTGACCGACTTTATTGCCCGAACCGCCATCTCCGACGATGGATTCGACGAGTTCGTGCCGCTGTTGCGATGGTCGGCGCTGACCGACAGCGGTCTGGCCCTCGACGCCGGTCAAGGCGCGGAGCTGGCACGAGCGCTGGTCGGTGCTGAGGGACCCATCACCGATCAGGTTGCCACATGGGCTGCGTCGCACGACTTCGACGAAAGGCGTACCGAAGAGCTCGTCGATCTCGTGGTCAAGGTGATGGCCCGGCTCAACCTGCGCCACTACGCAGACAAGGTCCGAACCGACTGGCGCTACGCGAAGGAATCGTTCCGCATGGACCGATCAAAGACGCCGCGTTCGCTTGGCTTCTTCGACTGCATCGAAGCTCCTTGCCTCGATGAATGCCCCGTCGACCAAAAAGTCCCGCAGTACATGAACGCAGTCAGGAACGGCGACTTCCTGGAGGCCGTCAAATTGACCAGAGAAGACAATCCGCTGCCATCGATTCTCGGTCAGGTGTGTGACCACCTCTGTGAGAACACCTGCATTCGCACGCATCTCGATCAACCCCTCGCCATCCGGCACATGAAGCGGTTCATCATGGACCAGGAGCAACAACCGGTGATGTTTCGCAAGAAGCCCGGAACCGGGCCAAAAGTGGCCATTATCGGCGCCGGACCGGCCGGGTTGTCTGCATCCCAGGCGCTCGGTTATGCGGGGTGCGCGGTGACAATTTTCGAGGCGCACGCCTATCCCGGTGGCATGGTGGGTGGGGCGATTCCCGCCTACCGCTTGCCACAAGCCAAGATCGATCAGGATATGGCCATCCTGGAGGGGCTGGGAGTTGAGGTTCGCTACAACCAGACCGCCGGGACCGATTTCACGTTGGCCGGTCTGCGCGCCGACGGGTTTCAGTCGATCTTCGTTGCGGTTGGAGCACAGCTCGCCAAGCGTCTCAATCTCGAGGGCGAGGATTCGGAGGGCATCATGGATGCACTCCTTTTCCTGCGCAGCGTCCGGGAAAACCGACCGGTGCCGATCGGCGCCCGGGTCGGTGTCATCGGAGCCGGCGACACGGCCATGGATGCCGTGCGGTCGGCTCTGCGGGTAGGCGCCGCGGAGGCTTCCCTGATCTACCGGAGGACCATCGACCAGATGCCGGCCGATCCCGAAGAGATCCACGCATGCAAGGACGAGGGAATCGGAATCTGGGAACTCACCAAGCCGCATGCGCTGCATATCGAGAACGGCCGGCTGGCCGGGCTGATCTGCACCAAGACGGAGTACCGGGGCGACCGCGACGCCTCGGGTCGGAAGATCCCGCACGACGTCCCGGACTCAGAGTTCGAAATCCCTCTCGATACCCTCATCCTGGCCATCAGCCAGCACTCGATTCTGGACTTCTTCGGCGACGAATCCCCCGCTCTCACCAAAGGCGGCTACATCGAGGTCGATCCGTTCACGTTCGAGTCGTCGATTGCCGGCGTCTATGCGGGCGGAGACGTTGCCGGCCACGGTCCATCTTCGATCGTCAAGGCGGCGGCCGATGGCAAGGCAGTAGCCGCCGCCATCATCGCGGTGCACGGCGGAGCACCGATCACACCTGAGGCAGAGGCGGTGCATGTCGATCTCCAGGAGATGACAGTCAGGCGAGCGCGCCGCGAGTACCGGGTTCCGATCGAGTTCTCGCCGCTCGATCAGCGCGATGGTTTTGACCAGACCGTGCTGGGTTATTCGGCCGAACAAGCCATTGCCGAGGCGAGCCGCTGTCTCGACTGTCATGAGATTTGCAGCCTGTGCGTTGGGGTCTGTCCGAACATGGCGTTGATGACCTACGAGATGGAACCTTTCGCGACGGCTCTCCCGGCGCTGACGGTGAGCGGGGCCGCAGTCGTGGCCGGGGAGAAGCACGCCTACCGGGCGTCGCAGACGTTGCAGATCGCGGTGCTGACCGATTTCTGCAACGAGTGTGGAAATTGCACCACCGTTTGTCCGACCTCGGGTGACCCCTACAAGGACAAGCCGCGCCTCTATCTCGATCGAGCCGATTTCGAGGCTGAGAAAGACAACGCCTTCATGGTCTTCGAAGACGGATCAATGGAAGGTCGATGGAACGGAGAGACGCACCGCCTATCTGTCAACGGCGTCGTCGAGTACTCATCGCCTTCGTTCTCAGCCCGGCTCGATGCTGAAACGTTCGGGCTGCTCGACGCGACGGCGGTCCCGGGCACTCTCGAGGGCCAGACGCTGTCTCTGACTCCGGTGGCCGACATGTTCGTGCTGTTGCGGGGTCTGCAAGGCTCGATGGCTCACCTGCCGGCGATGACAGGCGAAACGGGTACCAAGATCGGGAGCCCCGGCTACGCGGAGTAGATCAGTCGGGCCGTTCTGCACTGGCGGGATAGTCCCCCCTTGGGTGGGAAGTACCGCAGCGGCGGAGCCGCCGGGTAGCGGGACTCTTCGAACGTCCCGGAACGATCTACTTGCTGGGATGGCCCAGGATTCCTAACGCGACCTTCAGCATGTCGGCAGGATCGACGAACTGGACGACATCGGGTACGTCATCGAACAATGCCCTGGCCTTGGCCTGCAACTTGCGAGGCACCTCGAGCAGCACGGGAACTCCGTAGGTCCGGCAGGTATGGAAAATGTCCTGGTAAGTCGTGTAATTGGGGTCGCCGTCGTCTGGGGCGAAGACCTTGTGAACGTAGCCGACGAGAAGATCAGGTTTGTTCTCCTGGTTGATCAACTGTATGTGGCGACCGTGATTGTCGTAGCCGTTCGAAACCGGGATCGTGTCGTATCCCTCGCAGACCAGGGCGGTCAGGAGCGTCGAGTCGGTCCCTTCGAAATATCCAACGTCTTTTCTCATGACGCCTCCTGATCACACGACGCCCTGGTCCAACATTGCATTGGCCACCTTGATGAAGCCGGCGATGTTGGCACCATTGACGTAGTTCCCGGGGGTTCCGTACTGTTCGGCCGCCTCCTCGCAGCTGCGATGGATGTTGACCATGATCATCAACAAGCGCTGGTCGACCTCGTCCCGGCTCCAATTGGTGAACACGGCGTTTTGGGCCATCTCCAGACCGCTGGTAGCCACCCCACCGGCGTTGGCTGCCTTGCCAGGACCGAACAGGATCTTGTTGTCTACGAACTGCTGAACCGCTTCGGGATCGGATGGCATGTTGGCCCCTTCGGCGATCACATACACACCATTGGCCAGCAGCTGTTTGGCGTCCTCACCGGTCAATTCATTCTGGGTTGCGCTGGGGAAAGCGCATTCGGCGCCTTCCACCGCCCAGGGTCGCCGATCCGGGTAGTACTCGGCGTTGAAGTGGTCGGCATACTCGGCGATTCTGCCCCGCCGGACGTTCTTCAAC
>JAHEDM010000226.1 GCA_024641205.1 Actinomycetes bacterium | reverse complement strand
CTGAACCGGGTTGGCCTTGACGATGTGCATGCCATCACCGAGTTCCCCAAAGCCGATGACTACGACGATCACTTGTTCTTCTCTTCACACAGCCCGGCTCTGGCCGGAGACCGGTTGACTACCGCCGAACTCGATGGGTTTGTTTCGGACAAGTTCTTGATCACTTTTCATCGGACCCAGATCCCCGGAGTCGACTGGACCCGCGACCGGGTTCGGCAGGCAGAAGACCTTTCCTCCTTGCGGCCGGACATGCTTCTGGCGGGCATTCTGGAGGCGGCAGCCCGGAGGTCGCTGCAACTCGTTGATGGCCTGGAGGCCCAGATATCGGATCTCGAATCGCGTTCGGTCGCGGGAGATCCCCACGTTGTCGGGATGGTGCAGGCTTTCCGGCGAGACGCCATCGTGTTGCGGCGCGTGCTGGCGCCTGAACGCGACATGGTGCGCAGCCTCATGCACGAGGGAATGCCGGGTATCGACCAACGAACTCGGCGAAGGCTCGACAGCGTGTATGACGATTGTTACCGGGTCGTCGAGTCGCTCGACATGGCTCGGGCGCTGCTCGCCTCGGTACTCGAAACGTATCGGAGCACCGTGGCGGAACGCATGAATGAGGTGATGAAGGTGCTGACCGTCTTCTCGGCGATCATTCTCCCGCTCTCCCTTCTGGCCGGGATCTACGGTATGAATTTCACCAACATGCCCGAGCTCGACCAGCCGTGGGCATACTTCGCCTTGCTTGGCTTCATGGTCGCCATAGCTACCGGTCTGTGGAGGTACTTCTCCAGACGCGGCTTCGTTGGTGGCCCCCGTGTGCCCAGGGTCGATCGGGTCGTTGGTCGAGGGCTGGCCGGCCTTTTCCATGTGACCACGACTCCGGTGCGGGGAATCGTGCATTGGCTCATCGAAGATACCGAACGGCAGAAGACGTAGCAGGTTGTTGGTTCCTGGCTGTTTCGAGGCCGCGAAACTCGGGTTAGCACTCTGCGCAAGAGAGCGCTAGAATCTGGCACTCAGAGCCATGGAGTGCTAACCCAAGTGAAGGAGGGGCTCCGCTATGAAATTGAAGCCATTAGGCGATCGTGTGGTCGTCAAGGCCAAGGATGATCAAGATGCCCGCACCGCGTCTGGTCTTGTAATACCCGATACGGCCAAAGAGAAGCCGCAGTTGGGTGAGGTGCTGGCCGTTGGACCCGGTGAGGTCAACGACCAGGGAGAACGTACCCCGATGGACGTCAAGGAAGGCGACACGGTCGTCTATTCCAAGTACGGGGGCACCGAGATCAAATTCGAGGGCCAGGAATATCTGATCCTCTCTTCTCGCGACTTGCTCGCGATCATCGCCTAAGAAAGATCAGGAGGATTAATCAATGGCTGCAAAGGAGTTGCGCTTCGATGAAGATGCCCGCCGGGGCCTCGAAGCCGGAGTAAACAAACTGGCCGACGTGGTGAAGGTCACGCTCGGCCCCAAGGGTCGAAACGTCGTGCTGGAGAAGAAGTGGGGCGCCCCCACGATCACCAACGACGGTGTGACCATCGCCAAGGAGATCGAGCTGGAGGACGCCTACGAGAACATGGGCGCTCAGCTCGCCAAAGAAGTCGCCACGAAGACCAACGACGTGGCCGGTGACGGAACCACCACTGCAACGGTGCTGGCTCAGGCGATGGTGAAAGAAGGTCTTCGGAACGTGGCCGCCGGGGCCAACCCGATGGAACTGAAGCGCGGGATGGAACAGGCGGTCGCCAAGATCGTCGAGTTCATCGGCGACTTCAGCCGTGAGATCACCTCTCGCGACGAGATCGCCCATGTGGCTGCCATCTCGGCAGCCGATAACACCATCGGCGAGAAGATCGCCGAGGCCATGGACAAGGTCGGCAAAGACGGAGTGATCACCGTAGAAGAAGGACAGACGTTCGGCATCGAACTCGAATTCACCGAGGGCATGCAGTTCGACAAGGGATTCACGTCACCGTATTTCATCACCGATCCTGATCGCCAGGAGGCGGTCCTCGAGGATGTCTACGTCCTGATCGCCAACCAGAAGATCACGTCGGTCAACGACATGTTGCCCGTCCTCGAGAAGGTCATGCAGACCGGCAAGCCGGTCATGATCCTGTCTGAGGACGTCGAAGGTGAAGCACTGGCCACGCTGGTGGTCAACAAGATCCGCGGCACCTTCGCGTCGGTAGCCGTCAAGGCTCCCGGATTCGGTGAGCGGCGGAAGGCCATGTTGCAAGACATCGCCATTCTCACCGGCGGTACGGTGATCTCCGAAGAGGTTGGGTTGAAGCTCGAGAATGTTTCGCTCGACATGCTCGGCCGGGCCCGCAAAGTTGTCGTTACCAAGGATGACACGACCATCGTCGAAGGTGGCGGATCCGACGCCGATGTGAAGGGCCGGATCAAGCAGATCCAGCGCGAGATCGAGAACTCGGATTCCGATTGGGATCGCGAGAAGCTCCAGGAGCGGCTCGCAAAGCTGGCCGGCGGTGTAGCCGTTATCAAAGTTGGTGCGGCCACCGAGGTGGAGCTGAAGGAGAAGAAGCACCGCATCGAGGATGCGCTTTCTGCCACGCGGGCCGCGGTCGAAGAGGGCATCGTCCCCGGTGGTGGCGTTGCGCTGCTGCGGGCCCAGGATGCTCTCGACAAGGTGCGCGGCGGAACCGGTGATGAGAAGACCGGTCGCTCCATCGTTCGCAAGTCGCTCGAAGAACCACTTCGACAGATCGCGGTCAATGCCGGATTTGAAGGTGGCGTCGTTGCCGAGCGTGTCCGTAACGACGGAGGGACTATGGGCTTCAACGCTGCCTCAGGCTCCTATGAGGACCTGATGGTGGCCGGGATCATCGATCCTGCCAAGGTAACCCGCTCCGCGGTACAGAACGCTGCTTCGATCGCCGGTCTGCTCCTCACGACTGAGGCGCTGATCGTCGAACAAAAAGAAGATGCACCGCCCATGCCGGGCGGCGCCGGCGGACCTGGAATGGACTTCTAGGGAAGACCTACGGTCGAGAGGAGGGGCCCCTTTGGGGGCCCCTCCTTCGTTATGGTTTTCGAAACACCCTTCCCGGCGAGCTTCGCTCGTCAGGGCGAAGGGGAGTTGGGGAGCCCTATGGACTCGCCGGACGGGGATGGTTCCCACCAGTAGAGCATTTCCTTGGGACCACGACATCAAAACCTAGGAACCTCTTCGGAGCATCCAGCGCTGTACGGCGCCCCACCTGGACAGGATTGAGCCGGGAATGACGCCGAGCAAGTGAAACGCTAGAAAGTACTCCAGATGTGGGTCGCCCCCTGTCAGTTTGACTATCACCCATACCCCCCACACCAGAATGCCGGCCACGATGAGGGGTCTGCCCATCTTTTGGAGATTGGCTGCACGGGAGTCTCCGACGGTATCGGTCACGGGAGGCATTATGTCAGCTCTCTGACGAGGCGCCAGTCGCCCGAGGCGGCCGTTCCACCAACTTGCAGTTTCTCCTAGGTTTGTGCTTTGCAGCGCAGAGACATTCGAACTCGTCAGGTGCGGAGCATCGGAGCGACGGTTGAAAGATCGACAACACGTGGAGAATCGAAAATCGAGAGACGATTGACTATGTTTCAACCGCCTCGTCGGTGACGCCAATGAGACCCTGGTAGAAGCCGATGTTCTTGCGGTACTCGTGCTCGAGCAGTCCCCAGACAGAGTGATCGAGCCATTCTCCCCGGACTTTGATTTCTTCGCGAAGAATCCCCTCCCGGAAGAACCCTAGTTTTTCTGCGACTCGCTCGCTCGCCCGGTTCCCGACCGCGATCCTGAGAATCACCCGGTGCATTTTTAGTTCTTCAAAGGCTATCTGGAGCGCCCGGGCGGCAACCTCGGTAGCTATTCCGTTGGCCGTTTCGTCCGTTCTCACCCAGTATCCGATCTCACCGGTCTTGAACGATCGTGAAACGAACCAGACCGAGATGTTGCCGATGTGGCGGTCGGGTTCGTCCAGCTTTCGAATCGCCAGGTCATAGGCACGTTCCTCTCGCCAGGATCTGACGCTGTCACGGATATAGTTGACAGCGTCGCCCTTCGAATAGCCGAGATGGGCCCACGGCAGCCACTTGTTGAGTTCCATCTGTGATACCTGCACGGCCGCAACCATCTCATCGGCGTCGCGGCGCCGGAAGGGGCGCAGCACGAACCGGCGGGAGAATCGGGGATCTGTCGACAGGTCATCCATGTCCGCTCAGACTATCGGCGTCGTACCATGATCGGGTGAACGATATCTTGAAACGTTTCCCGGGGGTACAAAGTGAACCCCCGCCGCCTAGCAACACACCGCAAGCCGCCGTTCTGGTACCTCTCTACGACGACCGGGGCGGAGTTACCCGGGTGATTCTCACCAAACGGCCCCTCACCATGCCAACCCACGCCGGACATCTTGCCTTTCCGGGAGGGCGCCCCGACGATGGCGACGGCGGTCCGGTGGGGACGGCTCTGCGAGAGGCCGAAGAGGAAGTAGGGCTTGATCCGGCAACTGTTGAAGTCGTTGGGTTCCTTCCGGCTATTCACACGATCCAATACGCCCTGATGGTCGTTCCGGTAGTTGGCTGGATCGAGGGCGTCCCCAAGCTGCAGCCGTCTCCGCGCGAAGTGGACAAAGTGCTCGAACCGCCGGTCGGCATCTTTGCCGAGGAAGGCAGATGGCGATTCGAGATGTGGCGGG
>JAHEDM010000225.1 GCA_024641205.1 Actinomycetes bacterium | reverse complement strand
CAACGAGATGCTCAGCGAGAACAACAGGTACGCCCCCATCAGAATCAATATCAACTGCGGGGCCGGCTGGCCGTTGCCGATCGCCTGGAATACCACCAACGTGATCTCCGAGTAGCCGATGGCGAGCGCCAGCGACGTGTTCTTGGTGAAGTTGAGGAACTGGTTGATGAGCGGCGGTATGGCTATCCGGAAGGCCTGCGGAAGCACAACAAACCGGAGCCGCTGAAAGCTGCTCAACGCCAGAGCGTTGGCCGCTTCGGTCTGACCCTTGGCAACCGCCTGAATGCTTCCTCGGACGATCTCGGCCACATGGCTCGCGGTGTAGATCACGAGAGCCAGCAGGACGGCAACGTAGCCGCTGATCCTGGTCACTCCACCCGTTACCACCAAGCCATCGAGCACCGGTCGTGACAACGAGAGAGGGCTGCCGATGACGAAGAACCCCATCACCGCGAAGAGGAGGAATACACCGGTCCCCCACAGGAACCGGTGGTGAGGAGTACCGGTGGCATCGAATTGCCGGGTTCGCCAGATCCACACCAAGATCGATCCGACCACTCCGGCGGCGAGAACAACCAGATATGCCGCAGATCCGTCTTCAGCCGTGAACCAGGGAAACACCAGCCCACGGTTCGAGAACACGAAGAGATCAAGCGGCTGCCAGGCCTCCTGGATCCGGGGCAGCGAAGCCAGAATCACCGCCGTGTTTGTGAAGATGATGACCAACAGCGGAGGGATGTTGCGAAGGGTTTCCACGTAGGCGGTCGCTGCTTTGCGAACCAACCAGTTGCTCGACAACCGACCAATGCCGATCAAGGTGCCGAGTATGGTCAAGAGGGGTATACCCACTATCACCAGGGCAAAGGTGTTCTTGATGCCCAGCACCAGGATGTCCGAAATGGGCTGCGTGGATTTGAAATCGGTCCCCGGCACCGTGACGCCTGCCGGTTGACTGAGGAATTCGAAGTCGGTGGTAATTCCTTGCGCCGTGAGGTTGGTCTGCAGGTTGCTACCCAGATAGAGGAGGAATCCAACGGCGCCGGCCCCGGCGACCACCTGGGCGAGAACGCGGAGCACTTTGACGTCTCGCCAGAAGGGCGGACGGGCCATCCTCGTTGTCGTCTCCGCAGTTACCTCCACGGCACCTCACTCACGAGAGTGGGGGACCGGCAGATGCCGGTCCCCCAAGTTTCGCTGGTCTACCGGTAGGGCGGGGCGTAGAGCAGGCCACCCCGGGTCCACAGGTCGTTCACGCCGCGAGCCAATCCCAGCGCCGTTTCCGGACCTACGTTTCGATTGTAGATTTCCTCGTAGTTGCCGACCGCGCTGATCACGTTCACGGCAAAGTCGGTGGGGAGGCCGAGCCCTGGATCAAAGACCGTTCCCTCTTCGTTCGGTTGCCCGAGGAAACGCTTGATCTCGCCGTTGTCCCCGGAATAGCTGGTGACGTTGCCCGAGTTGAGGCCGAACTCTTCAGCCTGAATCGTGGCATACACGACCCAATCGACTACCTGGGCCCACTGGCTATCACCATCCCGAACCAATGGTCCGAGAGGTTCCTTGGAGAACGTCTCATCAAGAATCGTCCAGGCCTCAGGCCCACCGTCCGCCTCCGGGTTCTGGGAGCGGAACGCCGCAAGCTGCGACTTGTCCGACGTCCAACCGTCACACTGGCCGGCCACGTAGGCGGGCCGCAACTCGTCGTTGGAGTCGAAGGTCAAGGCTTCGAACGGAATCCCGCCCGACTCGAAACGGGCCGCCAGGTTCAACTCGGTGGTCGTCCCGGACTGCACACAGATGGTCGTGTTGGCCATGTCTTCGAGGGTCGTATAGCCGCTGTCGGAGTTGACCATCATGCCCTGGCCGTCGTAGAAGGTGGTAGTGAGGAAGGTAGCTCCTTCGCTTCCATCGCGAGTCGCCGTCCAGGTCGTATTGCGGATCAGCACATCGATCTCGCCGGACTGCAGGGCGGTAAAACGCTGCTGGGCCGTCAGAGCCTTGTATTCGACCTTATCGGCGTCACCAAACACTGCTGCAGCAACTGCCTTGCAATAGTCAATATCGAAACCAACGTAGTTACCGTCGGCATCGACGAAACCGAACCCAAATACCTCCTGGTTCACACCGCAGTTGAGAACGCCGCGGTCTTGAACAGTCTTCAGAATTCCCCCGGCAGGCACCTGGCTTCCGCCGTCTCCATCGGCCGCCGTGGTCGTGGTAGTTTCTTCCTCAGCGCCGTCACCGCCGCAGGCAGTGGCCACCATGGCCAGCACTACGACGAGCAGCAATAATCGTTTGATCATCCCTCTCCTCCCAAGATTGGTCGGGTACCGGGAGTCCTCCCGGGTATAGCGACCATAGCCACCGCGAGTGGTCCGAATCAACTAGAAATCGCTCGCTCCCGCTCGGGAGTGCCCAGTCGCCGGTTACCAGTTACCAGTCAGAATGACAGAAGACCAGGCACGACATACGAAGCACGAAATCCGGAATACGGCGCCCTCAGGCGCCCTGCACCGTCTCGGCTACCCGTTTGGCGATCGAATCCGGATCGAGTCCCACCTCAACGGCCACGTCGGCTGCGGACCCGGACGGCAGGAAGCGGTCCGGAAGACCGAGCATGGACACCCGACCGGCCAATCCGTTTCGCGACAACTCCTCGAGTACCGCCGCGCCAAAGCCACCCGTTGTGACGTTGTCTTCCAGCGTGACCACGTGCGGGTACTGGGCCGCCCATTCCACCAACCGCGGGTCGAGAGGCTTCACCCATCGGGCATTGACGATCCCACACGAGATACCCTGTTGGGCGAGCATTCCGGCCGCCTTCACTGTCGGTACCACCGTGCTGCCGACCGCCAGCAGCAATACATCTTCCCCCTCTTGGATCAACTCGGCCACGCCCACCTCGAGAGGAGCAACGGGCAGCGCAGGCACGGAGGCGGCGGCGCCCTTCGGGAATCTGATCGCGATCGGGCCGGTGGTATCCCATGCTGTCTCGAGCATGCCACATAGTTCTTCGGCGTCGGCCGGAGCACCAACGGTCATGTTGGGGATCATCCGCAGGTAGGAGAGGTCGAAAGCGCCGTGGTGCGAGGAACCGTCCGGGCCCGTGATTCCGGCCCGATCGATCATGAAGACAACCGGCAGGTCGTGCAGGGCGACGTCGGTCACGATCTGATCGAAGGCTCGTTGCAGGAAACTGGAGTAGATGGCCACCACGGGCCGCATGCCGGTCATCGCCAGTCCGGCCGCCAGGGTCACGGCATGCTGTTCCGCGATACCGGTGTCGATGACCCGGTCGGGGAATTCCTGCGCCATGAAACCGAGTCCGGTGGGTGAAACCATGGCGGCACTGATCGCGATCAGATCTTCTCGATCGCGGGCGGCCTTCAGGACGGCCTGTCCGGCCACGCTGGTGAGTTTCAGCTCCGATTTGGCCGGACGGCCGGATTCGACGTCGAAAGCGCCGACACCGTGCAGTTTGTCCTCTTCGTTGTTCAGGGCCGGTTCATAGCCGCGGCCCTTTTCCGTGATGATGTGCACCACCGAGGGTTCATCGAACGACTTCGCATGCACGAGGTGTTCCTCGATCGCGTGGATATCGTGGCCGTCGATCACCCCCGAGTACTTCAGGCCAAGCGCATCGAACACCGTTCCCGGCTCGATCAGCTGCTTCACGGACTCTTTCAACCGATGAGCCAACTCGTCGGCTCCCTCTCCGATAGCCGGAATGCTCCGCAGGATCTTGCCGATCGTCTTTTTGGTCCACTCATAGCGTGGATCAAACCGAAGATGAGCGAGGGCTGCAATCCCGCCCACCGTCGGCGCGTAGGAGCGGCCGTTGTCATTGACGACGATGATCAGCTTTGGTGGTTGCAAAACGGCAATGTGATTGAGAGCTTCGTAGGCCATGCCACCGGTGAGGGCACCGTCACCGATTACTGCCACCGTGTAGCTGTCATCTCCCAATCGCTGTTTGGCGAGCGCCATACCAAGGGCGTAGCTGAGCGACGTCGAAGCGTGGCTGTTCTCGACAAAGTCGTGCTCGCTCTCGACACGACTCGGGTAGCCGGTCATCCCCTTGTATTGGCGCAGCGTGCCGAATTCATCCTGGCGGCCGGTGATCAGCTTGTGAACGTAGGCCTGGTGGCCCACATCCCAGATGATGCGATCGGTCGGACTATCGAAAACCCGGTGCAGCGCCAGCGTCAACTCGACTACCCCGAGGTTGGGAGAGAGATGGCCACCGGTCCGCGAAATAGCGTCGACCATGAACGAACGGATCTCGGCGGCCAGGTGCGTCAACTGGTCATGATCGAGATCCCGTAGATCGGCCGGGCCCTTCACACGCTCAAGCAGGCTATCGGTTGTGGTCACAGGTCACCCTCAGATCGAACGTGCGATGGCCCGCCGACCGGACAACCGCGCTGATGAACCATCAGATTAGTGACTGGCGTGAATAGACCAACCCGCCAACGTTTGGCCAGGGCTGTGGACAAGCGCCTAACATCGGACTGGAGGAAAGAGGTCGGAGGGCCGAACCCTCGACCAATCATGAGGAGGAAGGCCATGAGAAGAAGATCCACCGCGGCGCTGGTGCTGCTGCTGGCATTCGCACTGATTGCGACATCCTGTAGCGGCGGGGCGGGTGGCGAATACGACCTGGTCACTGCGGACACCCTGACGGTGTGTTCGGACA
>JAHEDM010000224.1 GCA_024641205.1 Actinomycetes bacterium | reverse complement strand
CGATTGATCGCTCCGGGTGAGCCGATGAGCGCACGTTTCGGGAGTGGGAGTGGGGGTGATGGGATGGGATGGGATCGGCAACTCACCCTCACGCCGGGCGAATCGGGCACACATCTGATCGGCGTATTCGATGAGAGCGGGAGGTTATTTCCCCCGCGTATCAGCCGGCTGAGGGCCCGGCTCCGGGAATCGTGAACCAAAACGTGCTTCCTCGACCGGGCTGCGAGTCGATCCCGATCTCACCACCGTGGGCTTCAACGGCTCTCCTCGTGATCGCCATGCCAAGTCCCGTGCTGTTCTCACCGCCGGTCGGCTTGGCCGATAATGTGGCGAAATCCTCAAAAAGGGTCTTTCGGTCGACGTCGGTGAGCCCCGGACCTTGATCCTTGACTTCCACCGTCCACGATCCACCTTCGCGTCGATGGGTCACCTCCACCGCGCTTCCGGCCGGAGAGAACTTGACGGCATTCGAGATGAGGTTATCCAGCACCTGCCTGAGCCGCTTGCGGTCGACCTGCACCACGCCGTTGTAGCCATCCGTCAATACCACCTGTGTGCCTTTCCGAGCGGCAAGGTTGGCATGGCGCCTAACCGTGTCTTCGAGGAACTCACCGAGGTCAATTGACTCCCAGTGCAGATCCAACCGCCCCGATTCGATCTTGGTCACGTCGAGGAGATCGTCGATGAGTTCCACCATGTAGCCGGCTTGCCGGTTGATGTCGGACAGAAACGCACTCCGTTCCTCAGCGTCGAGGAATGCGATCGGATCCGCCAGCAACTCAGCGGACATTTGAATGCTGGCAATCGGGTTTCGAAGGTCATGAGCGACCATACCCAAGAACCGGTTCTTGATCGTGTCGAGGCGGCGCAGATCCTCATTCTGGAGTTCCATCTCGTGTTTCTGCGCGTCCAGCTCGGAAGCCATCCTCCCCTTCTCGACGATCACCGACAGCTGGGCCGTAATACCCTGGAACACCGCAACATGTTCTGAACTGTATTGGCGAGGCTGAGTGCTCGAGAAGAACATGAACCCAACGGGCTCGCCGTTGACGATCAGCGGGCAGGTGAGCGATGAGCGCAAACCCTCGGCGACGATCAGCCGGGTTGATTCAGACCCGGGTTTGCCGGCGAGATATTCCTGGAGATCATCGATGATCCGAGGACGACCGGTTGCGAGGACGGCCTGCAAGCTGCTGCCTTCGAGCGAAGCCCGGAATCCTGCTCCGAGCTTTATGTCGCCGAGGTTTGATCGAGCCCAACGGGCAATAACGGCGGCGCCTTCGTCGACGATCAGCGAGAACCCGATCCTGTCGTAGGGAATCACCCCCTGAAAGCTCTCGAAGACCCTATCGAGGATCTCATCGAGCAAGAGGCCCTGATTGACTTGCGTGGTGATCCGGCCCAGGTGCTCGGTTTCCAGCAGCCGCTGATCGAGCGAATCGGCCAGTTCCTGCAACGCCGTTCCCAAACGACTGACCTGGGCAGGCAGTTCACCAAAAGGAGACGGTGCCCGTCCGGGCACCAGGTGAGTGGCGCCGGCACTTCCGTTGATCATGCTCACGTATCCGACTCCCTGAAGCCGCTCGTCGCTGGATTATCGGCAGGATCGGGTCCCAGACTTGAGCCGTTCTCAGGCAGAGCGCACACCGACCATCTCGAACTTCAGGGAGAACTATCGTGCGGCAGGTGAACACTGCCCTCGCACGCGCGGCCCGGGTCCTCCAGCCTGCCTGCAAGATCCTCGTGTTCACGGGGGCCGGTATCTCGACGGAATCGGGCATTCCGGACTTCCGGGGACCAAACGGTTTGTGGACCCGTATGGATCCAGACGACTTCACAATCCACCGTTACCTGACCGACCCCGCGGTTCGGAAGCGGTCCTGGGCGATGTACCGGCAAGGGTTCTTCGGCGGCGCACTCGTTGCGCTGCCTAATCGAGCTCACCGTGCGGTCGTCCGGTTGTGGGAACACGACCGGATGGCCGGATGTGTCACGCAAAACATCGACGGGCTCCACCAAAAAGCCGGCTTGCCGGAGGAGTCGGTGGCGGAACTCCACGGCAACGTGCGGCGCGCTCTTTGTACGGTATGTCCGGCCTCCTGGGAGGTTGAGGAGATCCTGGCCATCGTGGCCGGAGGTGATCCGGACCCTCCCTGCCCCGAGTGCGGCGCAGTGGTGAAGACCTCGACGGTGCTCTTCGGCGAACTGTTGCCCGAAGGGGTCTTCGACCGGGCGATCCGGATGGCCGAGCAGGCGGATGCGGTGTTGGCGATCGGCAGCACCCTCACGGTCTACCCGGCGGCCGACCTCGTCGCCTCGACGGTCAAGGACGGGGCCGATCTGGTGATCGTCAACCAGGGCGAGACGGCGTTCGACGATCTGGCGGCAGCCCACCTCAATCAATCAGCCGGAGAGATCCTGCCCGACCTGGTTTCGGCCATTCTCTGAGTTCGGGAGCGCCCTCTCACCGACGGCTTGGGCACTATGTTGAGAACCCTCCAGCTGGAAAGGCACGGCATGGCCGACCGTCCGTATCGGATACCCGTTCTGCGCGGAACCGTCCGCAAAGGTGCTCGCAGCGCCGGCGTGGCGCGGTGGGTGGCGTCCCGATTGGCAGAACAACCCGACGTGGAAACGCGCATCATCGAACTCGAATCCCTCAGCCTGCCCGCCAACAATGAGGGAACGAGCATCAGGAGCCAGGCATTCTCCGGCCTGGTTGATCAGTCGGACGGCCTGATAATCGTTTCGCCGGAATACAACCACGGCTACCCAGCCTCCCTCAAGCACGCTCTCGACACGAATTACACCGAATACGTGCACAAACCGGTTGGCCTCGTTGGCGTATCGACCGGGGCGCTCGGCGGCGCACGCATGATCGAGAACCTCTTGCCGGTGCTCCGAGCGGTTGGTCTCGTGCTGATCCAGCGTGACGTGACGATCGGCAACGTTGCAGGGGCTTTCGATGACGAAGGACAACTCACCGATGAACGCTCGGTGCACCGGCTCGACGGCATGGTGCGGGAACTTCTGTGGATGGCGGCAACTCTCCGCCGGGGTCGGGAGGCGGTTCCCACGCGGCTCGAATTCGCGGCCGACACGATCGCCTGTAGGGACTGCGGTACTCCCATGAACCACCATGCCACCGTCATCGACGAAGAGGCAGGTGGCTTCATCGCGAGGGTCCACGCCTGCCCGGTATGCGGGGGCAACACCGCCGAGAGAGGCGGAATCGAGTGATTCACCCGGCTACGTGGTGGTCGATCCCTTCGAAGGTCCGGATGAATTTGTCGAGTTGCCCGGCGGAATCAATGCCGAGATCATCGAAAAAGAAGACCCGGCCCCAGGCTACGGCCGCTGCTCGACGGGCGACCCCATCTGCATCAACGATGTCTGGATACGGCATGAGCAACAGATTGCGTCCTTCGAACTCAGCCAGCCTTTGGCGTAGGCCGTCGACGAGATCGGCGCAGTCGCTCTCACAGCTGTAAGCCAGAACGACCCCTCCGTCCTCGAGGTTGTGTACGTAGAGCTCCGGAGGCACCGGGAGGTCGGACTCGCCCCAGTTCGCCAGGTTCCCCAGGTGGGGACCGGATGAGGGCGGGTGGCTGTTGTAGCTGAGATGCGGTTCGCCTATGGCCGTGAGATGCTCGTTGCCTTGATCGGCAAAAGCCAGGCCGGGAGCGGCAGGCTGCATCACGACGAGGAAAATGGCAGCCCCGACGAGGATCACCGAACCCACCGCCAGCAACACAGACCGGCGGCGGCTGGTCTTGGTGGCGGCTGCAGCCCGACGGGCCGCTTCGTCGGCTCGCCTTCGCTCAAGTGTCTTCCCTCGTTTTGGTCTTGCCATGTTCCCTCGCGACCAGTCCGGTCGAGCACCATCTCGTTCAGTCTCAGCCTGAAACGTACCGGAGTGTCTCACTATTCCGACCTCCGTTGCGGCAACCGTTGGGTCGCTCACCGCCGGGCTGGGGTAGCTGATGAACGGACCACGCCGCGGAGGGCCCCTTTTCGACGCGCCGAGTACCCTCTATCCAGAGATGTACCAGCTCGAACCGATCGAAGACCTCATTACCCCAGCCCTGATCGTCGCCTTCGAAGGCTGGGTAAACGCCGGGAATGTCGGCACCGAAGCCTCCGACCATATCGTCGCCGAAGGCGACACCGTCGCGACCTTCGATCCCGATGCCCTCTTCGACTATCGATCGAATCGGCCCGTCATCGACTTTGTCGACGGGCGGCTCCAGAGCGTGGACTGGCCCCAACTGTCCTTGCGGAGAGCCAGATACGAGCGGCGCGACATTCTGGTCCTCAGTGGCAATGAACCGGACTGGCAGTGGAAGGCCTTGGGGCGGTCCGTTGCCGAACTCGCCTCACGACTCGGTGTGGTCGAGGTCGTGTCCCTGGGCGGTGTGCCGGCCGCAACCCCGCACACCTACCCGACCCCTCTCCTGACTACCGCCTCTCGCCCCGACCTGATCGACCAAGGCGAGCAGCTTCCGGGCGGCCTCCTGCGGGTACCGGGGGCGGCCGTCAACATCGTAGAGCTGGCGCTCACCGACTCCGGCATTCCGGCGGTTGGTTTCTGGGCCCAGGTTCCCCACTACGTCGCCGGCCCCTATTACGCAGGCGCCGTGGCGCTGATCGATCGAGTAGCACGCCACCTGGGCATCAGCGTCGAGTTGGGCGAACTGGTCGACC
>JAHEDM010000004.1 GCA_024641205.1 Actinomycetes bacterium | reverse complement strand
GTATCTTTCCTGCTGCCGTCGCCAGGTCGGCGTGAATGGTTGCCAGAGTGTCATACCCGGCGGGTGGCGCGGCGATCTCGACCCCGTCGGCGAACACCGAGGATCGGGTTTCAACGTCTTGGAATCCGGCCAGAGCGTCCTCGTAGCTTATTTCCCTGGGTACGGCGTCTTGCTGCGTGTTCACATCGAGCAGGTCGGCTTCGATGCCGGCCAACTCGGCTTTGGATCCGGTCATCTTGTCGACATACGCCTGCACCTCAGCGGGGATGGAGGACCCGTCTGTGGTCGTGGTCTCTCCGTCGCCGTTTTCGGTGGTGGTCGTGGATTCCGTTGACAGCGTTGTGGTGGTTTCCTCGGGTTGTGTCCCGGGAAGCTGCTGCACGAAGAAATAGGTGAATCCGACCATCCCCACGATGATGAGGGGGAGGATCCAACGGCCTGGCTTGGGATCTGGATTGCGACTGGTCATAGGCACCAGAACGTTAGCGGACCGGAAGCGGGTTCACTAGCAAGATGGGCACCGACCCTCTTGAAGGCGACTGCAATCTCCCATACGTTGACTTCGGTCCCACCTTCATCAGGGGAGGAGAGCATTCATGAATGATCCACGGTCGGATGAATCGACCGAGCCGCCTGAGGTCTACGAACACATCCCGTGGGCCGAACTGTCGGTGCCTTCCCCCAAAAAGGGACCCTGGGTGGTGTACCTAGTCGCCGGGGCAATTGTCGCTGTTTCGCTTGGGGCGCTGGCCGCCCGATCGATCGATCGAACGCCTGAATCCACGCCAATCTCCGTTGCGCCGACCAGTGCGGCGCCGGTTGTTACGACCCGGCCGCCCCCTGCTCCCGAAGGGGAGATCCTCACGGAGGCGGACTTGCTGGCGGTTGTCCCGGGCCAGGGCGAGGTCAGTGCTGCGGTTAGGGCCGAGTGGTTTGTGACGGACTACTTCTCATCTGGTGGCGATCCGGCCGCCAGCCGCGCAGTGCTCGACGCCCTCCCGGACGATTCCCGCCTGCCTGCTGCCGGCGGATCCGGGTCGGCTTCCTATGTTGAGTGGGCGGCAACCTCCCGGATCGAGTCTGTCGGGAATGAGCAGTTCCGGTCGACGGTGCTTTTCCGGGTCCTGGTGCCCGGTGATGACGGGAGCTACGTTCGACTCCCG
Organism: Actinomycetes bacterium; assembly: GCA_024641205.1. Classification (GTDB taxonomy): domain Bacteria; phylum Actinomycetota; class Acidimicrobiia; order Spongiisociales; family UBA4744; genus UBA4744. Next base: position 16,243 of record JAHEDM010000004.1, on the reverse strand, counting down.
GTGCAGGCAGTCGATGTGATCGTCGAGGTGGATGCGGCAGGAGGGACGCGGGTGATCGATCTGCCGATGCCGGTCGGTGTGCCAACCGGACCTTCCGCCTCGACCTGGGCAGATCCCAGCTCGAACGTACCGGACCTCATTCGGACGGCTGCGCTTCGAATCGCCGGGTCGTGGGGTACCGAACCAGCGCTCATCGAGGGAAACGAACGCCAAGGCGGCTGGCGAGTCGTCGTGAGTGTTGCCGATGGGGCAGGGTTTCGTTGGCCGTTGAGCGTCTGGCTCACCGATCAGGGTGATCCCGCTTGATGGCACTGCCTGAGCCCGCAGAAGCCTTCATTCGCCCCCTCACCCCAATCAACGATCGCGGTACGAAGTACGAAGCACGAGATAGTACGAACGGATCCTGACACTTGCCGCGAGCGCGCTAGCCCTCGAAGTGGCTCTGTAGGATCTTCTGCGCCACCTCGGCGATTTGGGCCCAATCGGTATCGGGGGTCTTGGTCAGTGTTACGAAATCGGCGGTCATGAAGATGCTGGTTATTCCCGGGATAGAAAGAAGCACAACTGCCAGGGGGTCATCCTCGTCTCGACCGGCCACGAAGGTCTTGGGTCCGCCAACATCGACCCCGACCGTGAACTTGAGGGCATTTGGGTTGGGGGTTGACTCGATCTGCACAGGCATACGCCATCCTTTCGACCCGCTGCATCGTAGCGAGGGCTGCTGATGCCGACGGACGGAACGGCGTTGGGAGTGGATGTTGGTGGCACCTTCACGGATCTGGCGGCCTGGGACGGCTCCGTCCTGCGATCCGGGAAAACGTCATCGACTTCCGATCAAAGCGAAGGCGTTGTTGAGGGGGCAGGTGCGGTGCTCGACAACACGGCGATCTCACGTCTCCTCCACGGAACCACGGTGGCGACGAACGCCCTGCTGGAACGAAAAGGTGCCAGAACTGCCCTCGTGACGACGACCGGGTTTGTTGACGTGATCGAGATCGGGCGGCAAGACCGTCCGGCGCTCTATGACCCGATGGCAGATCGACCGGTCCCGCTTGCGTCTCGTGAGCTTCGCTTTGGGGTCGGCGGGCGCGTTGATGCTGCGGGCGTGGAGATCGAACGGCCCGAGGACTTGCACGGTCTGGTCGACCGAGTGGCGCAGTCCCGACCGGAGTCGGTTGCCATATCGTTGCTGTACGCATACGCCGCTCCTGCCCAAGAACGGGCGGTGGCGGCCTCGCTTGCGGAGGCTTTGGGGGATATTCCGATATCCCTCTCGTCCGAGGTGGCGCCGGAGTTTCGCGAATTCGAACGGACTTCAACAACCGTGCTCAACGCGTACTTGGAACCGGGCACCGGCCGCTACCTGCGGGCTCTCCGAGAGCGAATTACCAAGGCAGGTATTGCAAGAGAGGTCCTGGTCATGCGCTCCTCGGGCGGTCTGATGGACGTAGTGGCCGCAGCTCGGCTGCCCGCTGCCGTCCTGCTTTCCGGGCCGGCCGGTGGGGTGGTGGCTTCCGCTGAGTTGGGCAGGGCCCTCGGTTACGGCCGCCTCGTTTCGTTTGACATGGGCGGCACGTCGACCGATGTGTGCCGTATTGAAGGGGGGCGCCCGGAGGTCTCGTATCAGCGGGCGATCGATGGATATCCGTGCCGGATGCCTGCGGTGGCCGTGCATACGGTCGGGGCAGGGGGCGGAAGCCGGGCGTGGATCGATCCGGGCGGGGCCATGCGGGTTGGTCCTCAAAGTGCCGGCGCTCATCCTGGTCCGGCCTGTTACGGCAGGGGAGGTCTCGAGCCGACCGTCACCGATGCCGACTTGGTGATTGGCCGCCTTTCCCCCGCGACACTCCTGGCCGGTTCGGTACGGCTCGACCTGGAGGCAGCACGACGAGCCTTGGCCGGTCTGGGTGAGCGGCTCGGCATAAACGAGCACACCACTGCGCTCGGGGTGATCGACGTGGTGGAAGCGCATATGGAACGAGCGGTACGGACTGTTTCGGTAGAGGAGGGGGCCGACCCGCGTGCGGCAGTGCTGGTGGCGTTCGGCGGTGCAGGCGGGATGCACGCTACGGCGCTGGCTCGCCGTCTGGAGATGACGGGTGTCGTCATTCCGCCCTACGCCGGGGTCTTCAGCGCGGTAGGGCTGTTGCTCAGTCCGCCCCGGAGCGACATCGCGCAGGGCGTACTGATGACCGAGGGCGATCGCATTGACGAGGTCGTGACGAGTGTTTCAGTTCGGGCTCGGGAGCAGATGGTCGCCGAAGCCGGGCAACCGCCGCTTGAGGTCCGCACCCTGGTCGATGTTCGGTACCGGGGCCAGTCGCATGAAACGACGGTGAGCTATCAGCCGGGTGAGGGATGGGCGGTCCTGGCCGATCGCTTCCATGAGACGCATCGAGAGCGGAACGGTTTTGCGCGGCCCGGTGACCCGATCGAGGCGGTGGCAGTCCGGGCCGAAGCAAACGGTGAGCCGGTGATGCGGTGGTCCGACCTGCCCGAGATTGTGCCGGCCGGGACCGCCAGGCGGGGGAGCAGAACGGTCATGACCGCGCATGGGCCGCAGGAGGCGGTGGTGTGGTGGCGTCCCGGGTTGGCCGTCGGGGCTGAGGTGGTTGGTCCGGCGATCATCGAAGAACCGGAGGCAACGGCCTTCATCTCCCAAGGTGAGCGGGCCAAGGTGCACCCGTCCGGAGCGCTGGAGGTTGCCTGGTGAGGGTGGACCCGATAACGCTCGAGGTGGCCCGGAACGAATTTGCGGCGGTCGCGGACGAAATGGGCGCGGTGCTGCGCCGCACTGCCTATTCGCCCAACATCAAAGAGCGAGCCGACTGCTCGGCCGCGGTATTCGTGCCGAATGGGGAGATGCTCGCCCAGGCCGAGCACATCCCGGTGCATCTCGGCTCGATGCCTGCCTCGGTTACCGCCGTGCTGGAACACACCGACCTGGAACCCGGCGTCCAGTACGCCGTCAACGACCCATACCACGGTGGAACGCATCTCAACGACCTGACGTTGGTTCGCCCCGTGCACGTAGCCGGCGAACTGGTGGGCTGGGTGGCCAACCGTGCCCACCACGCCGACGTCGGTGGAGAAGCTCCCGGGTCGATGCCCGCCCATGCCACGACAGTTGATCAGGAAGGTCACGTGGTAGCTCCCATGGCCGCGGTTCGAGACGGCGAATGGATCAGTTCTTTTGTTGAGCCGTTCCTGGCGGCTACCCGCACTCCGGCAGAACGGCTGGGAGATCTATCGGCCCAACTTGGGGCCAACGAGGTAGGGGCGCGCCGGTGGGCCGCCCTGGCCGAGCGGACAGGATCGGGTGCCTTCTTCGAGTTGACCGAAGCCCTTCTGTCGTACGGGGAGCGACGCATGACCGCCGCCCTGGCGGCTCTCCCGGACGGGGACTTCCCTTTCGAGGACGTGATGGAATGGAGAGGGTCTTTCCTCCCAATCGCGGTGACTCTGACGATCGAGGGTGGTCGGTTGCTGGCAGACTTCACCGGTAGCGCCGACCAGATCGAGGGGAACATCAATACGGTCGAGGCGGTGACCCGTTCGTGTCTCTACTACGCGGTGCGGGTAGCCACCGATCCGACCATTCCCACGAACGGCGGCTGTTATCGACCCCTATCGCTTTCGGCCCCCGCCGGCTCATTGGTGAACGCCCGGCCTCCTGCCGCGGTGGCGGCCGGCAACGTCGAGACCAGTCAGCGCATTGCAGACGTTCTGCTGGGAGCGCTGGCCCGGGCAGCCCCCGATCGAGTGCCCGCCGCCTCGCAAGGCACGATGAACAATGTTCTGATCGGCTCGGACGACTTCGCCTATTACGAGACGCTGGCAGGCGGACAAGGAGGGAGGCCGGGCAGGGCCGGTCAATCGGGCATTCACACCGGCATGACGAACACCAAGAACACGCCGGTCGAAGCCCTCGAGACGCACTATCCGTTCCGGGTGATTCGCAATCAGCTACGACGCGGTAGCGGAGGAGCCGGCCGGTACCCCGGCGGAGAGGGGATCGAACGAGAGATCGAGTTTCTGACATCTGCCACCGTTTCCCTGATGGGTGAGCGCCGGGTGGCAGCTCCCTGGGGCCTGGCCGGCGGCTCGCCCGGTGCGTGCGGAGAGGATTGGCTGATTCGAGCCGGAGGGAAGCCCGAACGCGTGCCCGGCAAGACCACCTTTTCGGTGTCTCCGGGTGATCGCTTGCTGGTCAAAACCCCGGGAGGCGGAGGCTGGGGATCGCTTTGACGGTTTTTGGCGTCGTAGGAACACGCATGGCGTGTCTGTGCGACGCCAAAACCGGGGTTTAGACGGGGGCTAAGGCGCCGATCTGCTGCACGGCGTGGCGGAGGTTCTCCAAGCGGTCCGCGAATGAGGTTCGGTCGGCATTGGGGAGACGATCGATCAGGCTCGCGTAATACTCAACCCCGGCCCGCAGATTGTCCTTGACTTCGCTGAAGTAGCTCTCTTTGCGGGCGGAGAGCCCGAGGGCGAACCGACGGAATTCCTTCCCCACATAATCCACGTACAACTCGATCTCCCGGATGAACATATGGGGACGATCCGGGTTGGTGAGCAGGGAGATGCGTCCGTAGATATGGTCGACCATCTCTCGGAGAGTCGCCACTTTGGAGAAGTTGACGATGTTGGGGCCGGTGCACACCGCCGTAGCGGCTTCGTCGTTGAGGCCGGAGTTGAGTTCCGCACCACCGGCCAGGTCCCGGCACAGGCAAGTTTTTGCCAGCACATCCTCTTCGACCATCGCTCGCTGCTCGGGTGTGTACCCCTCCTCGTTCAGGTGAGCGAGTTTCTGGACGACGTACTTGCGCGAAGCCGTGCAAATCGGGACCTCGGAGAACTCCGTGTTGTGCAACGCCAGGTAGCCCTTTGGGCAGGCGCTGCCCGGCTTGCCGATCGCGATTCGAGTCCGTCTCAGCAGGTCGCTGGCCGAGTTTCGCAGATTCCAGAAAGGTATTCCGAACGGGGATGCGTCGCTCAGCTCGACGTCTTCGTCCGATGCCTCGAGCAGCTTGACGCGGTGAACATCGTCGACATTGGTTACCTCGGGAACCAGCAAGAAGGGCGTGCCCCATCCGGTCGAGTCCAGTTCGAAATGCCTGAGCAGCAGGTTGTGCTCGTCGAACGTCCCGATCCCACCCTGGGCGGTGATCCGGAGGGGAAGCGGGCCGTCCAGCGGCGGGCGACCCCCCGCGATGAGAGCGTCGTTGGTAATCGTATGGAGGGTCTCGATGAGTTCAGGCCGTCTGACCCGGAACTCTTCGAGGATCGGGCCCATCAATTGACCGGTGGTCGGGAAGGTGTGACCACCGCAGTTGAGCCCGGATTCAATCCGGTATTCCGAGATCCAGATGCCGCGCTTGGCCAGGTATTTTCCCTGAACGAATGCCGAGCGATAGTCGCTCACCTTGAGGATGATGCGCTTGCGCAGAGTGCCGTCCTCGTCCGGGAAAAAGTCGCTGAACTCTGAGATGTAGCCGAATAGGCGTGGATTCAGGCCGGCCGAGAACACCACAGCCGCCCGCAGGTCGCTCTTGGCGAATCCCCGCAAGCCCGATAGTGCGTCGCTGAATTCAGGCGGGCGCTTCTCTTTGCCGAGATACGTGTCGCGGTCCAGCTTGGTCATGATGTTGACGTCGATCGCCCCCGCCACCACGTGCTCGAGGAGGTCGGTTTGGAGTGCCTTCCTCTGTTCTTGGTCGTCTGTCGCCAGCATTTCCAAATACGAAGCCTTGAGCGGGCCTTCCGGCAGCATGTCGAAGTAGCGGGTGAGGTCCGTACCCGGCTCGAACGGGAGTGTCTTCATCGCCTCGACCTGTCGCTGGACGAGCAGATGGATCAGATTGAGGTACGCCGTGATGCGCCGGGCGCGAGCATCATCCTCGTCGTCGGCGATTTCACGATACGGCTCGCCCGCCCGTTCGCTGTGCACGCGCCGCATCTGTTCGATGAGGACGTCATCGACGATCTGGATAACGGAATCAATCCCAAACCGAGCCACTTTCAGCGGAGTGTCGATGGTGAACCCGGTGCCCATGACGGGAATGTGGAAGTTGTGAACTGTCGTCACAAAGCGTTCTCGGCGAACCAGGTGGTTTGCATGTCGTGAAATCCCGTCGTGGGTTTGGATATCAGACCTTCAACCTGGTTGATGGGTTACCGGTTGGGACTGCCTGAGTCCAAATCTAATCGGGCGACCCTTTTATGCATCAGTTCGGTTGGTCCACCCCTCGAGGCCGTCCAGCCCTAGACGCCGCCCGACCCGGAGATGAAGAGTCAAGAGCCTTAAAGCGATCACAACAGCAGGATGCCGAGTAGACCGATTTCCGCGGGTACCCCGCAATGGAGGTGATGGTCATGGTGCCGCCTCGCGATCATGCCCGGCCCTTCTTCGGGCCCAACGGTGAAGGGCTAGCGTGAGGGTTGTGACGTTCGTTCGTGAGCTGCAGGATCTCTTGGGTGAGGAGCGGGTCTTGGCCGACCCACTCCGCAGGCATGTGTACGGCAAAGATGGGGGCATAAGGCGCGGGGACGTGGCCGTCGTGACCCTGCCGGCTACGGTCGGCGAGGTTGCCGAGATCGTCCGGATCGCCAGCCGTCATGCGATCCCCGTTGTGCCGCGTGGTGCGGGAACGGGCCTGGCCGGCGGCGCCGTACCGACCAGTCCATCGCTCGTCGTGTCCTTGACCCGACTGACCGAGATCGAGGTCGATGTCGAGAGCAGTACAGCATGGGTCGGTGCCGGTGTGCTCAACCTCGACCTCAGCAAGCACACTGCTGCCTTCGGTCTGCACTTCGCACCGGACCCCTCGTCCCAAGCGGCTTGCACTATCGGCGGCAACGTCGCCAACAACAGCGGCGGCCCCCACTGCCTGGCAGAAGGTTCCACGGTGAATCACGTGCTGGCCGTCGAGCTGGTAACGGCAGCAGGTGAGGTACTGATGCTTGGCGCCGACGCACCCGACCCGGTTGGGTTGGATCTGCGGGGGATCGTGGTCGGATCGGAAGGCACGCTCGGGATCGTGACCCGGGTCCTCGTCAAGCTCACCCCCAACCCTCCGGCCGCTCGTACGTTGCTCGCTGCGTTTGACCGCGTTGAGGATGCGGCGGCCACCGTGTCCGGGATCATTGCCGAGGGGATCGTCCCGGCCGCCCTGGAAATGATGGATCAGCCGATGACTATCGCCGTAGAGCGGTTCGTTGGGGCGGGCTTCCCTACGGACGCGGCCGCGGTGCTTCTGGCCGAAGTCACCGGTCACCCGGCCGCCGTCGCAGCAGAAGCAGAATTGGTTCGGGCCGTGGCCGAATCCAACCACGCCACGCGGATCCGGGTGGCTGCCGATCAAGCCGAGCGCGACCTGCTGTGGAAGGGTCGCAAGGCTGCTTTCGGGGCCGTGGCCCAATTGGCCCCCGACTACTACCTCCATGACACCGTGGTGCCGCGTACCAAGTTGGTCGAGGTCCTGGCTCAGGTGTACGACATTGCCGATCGCTACGACCTGGCGATCATGAACGTGTTCCATGCCGGTGATGGCAACCTCCACCCGCTGATGGCCTTCGATGCGTCTCAGGAAGGCGTGCTTGATCGAGTTCACGCGGCCGCAGATGAAGTGGCCCGGGTGTGCGTCGCGGCGGGCGGCTCCTTGTCCGGCGAGCATGGGATCGGGTTGGAAAAACGCGATCTGATGCCGCTGGTCTTTTCGGAGGCGGACCTCGATGCCCAGGCCCGGTTGGTTGAGGCTTTCGATCCCGACCGGTTGTTCAACCCCGACAAGGTGCTCCCGACCGGATCCAGGTGTTTCGACATGGGACGGCCGGTTCCGGAAGGAATCTGGATATGACATCGGTGAAAGTGGCACTTCAGCGCCGCCTGGCCGCCTTTCTGTCGGACCCGATCGAGGGGGCTCCCGAAGGGGCGGTAGCAGTCGCACCTGCCACGCTGGTCGCGGCGGCCGAAGTCCTAAAGACTGCTTCGGAGCACTCCCTGCCGGTACTGGTCTGGGGCGGAGGCACCCATCAAGGTATAGGGGGCCGGGTGGACCCGGCCATCGTGCTCTCCACCGCCCGATTGGATTCGATCGTCGATTGGCAACCCGAGGATATGACCGTTGTCGCCGAGGCCGGAGTGCGAATCGCCGACCTTGAAGAACGGTTGGCCGAGCGTGGTCAAACGACCGTGCTCCCGGAGACCCCGGGGGACGCGACGGTCGGAGGAGTGATCGCGGCCGGGATCTCGGGGTTCCGCCGGCTGCGGTACGGCCCCACCCGGGACCGGATGTTGGAAGTTGATCTCATCACCGGCGATGGCCGGGCTATTCGAGGAGGGGGCCGGGTCGTCAAAAACGTCACCGGGTACGACCTACCCCGGCTGGCAACCGGTTCGTTTGGCTCGCTTGGGCTGATCGGGCGGGTATGCCTCAAGCTGTGGCCTCTGCCCGAGGCACAGCGCACGGTGACTCTGGCCCAACCTCAGTCCGACTATGGGTATCGCCCGCTGGCCGTCATCGAAGAGCGTCATCAGGTACGGGTCTACCTGGCGGGGACCTCCGCCGAGATCGAGGCGCGAACGGCTGAACTGGGAGGTAGCCATGAAGAGGGGTGGTGGTGGCCCGACCCTCTGGAAGGATTGATTGGCCTGTCCCTGCGCATCGCCCCGCGGCTGCTGGCGGATATCTTGGAACAGATGCCGTCATCCTGGAGCTACCAGGCGTTGCCGGGCGTTGGCGAGGTCCGGATCGGTGTTCGAGATTTCGACCCGGAAACCATGAGTGCGCTGCGCCGCTGGGCAGAGAGCCGTGGTGGTGCTCTTGTGCTGACGGACGCTCCCGCGTCGGTGTACTCGACATTCGATGCCTGGGGCGCGGTTCCCGCAGGCATGGAGTTGCAGCGCCGCGTGGTGGCCCGGTTCGATCCGGATCGGATCGTCAACCCTGGTCGGTTGCCGGGGGGACTGTGATGGGCTGGATCACCGCGCAAGCCCCACGGCCGGCCGAGCTGAACGCTTGCGTGGATTGCGGATTGTGTCTCCCGCACTGCCCGACCTATCGGTTGACGGGTGACGAGACGGCCTCCCCGCGAGGTCGAATTGCGGCTATGCGCGCCGTGGCTGATGGCCTGGTCCCCATCGACGACGCCTTCGAAGACATGATGTCCTTCTGCTTGCAGTGCCGGGCGTGTGAGGCGGCTTGCCCGTCGCTTGTCCCCTTCGGCCGGGCCATGGAGGGGGCCCGGGCGGAGTTGGCGGCGCAGCGATCTGATGCCGGGCGGCGGATTCGCCAAGTTCTCCTCGGGCGTTTGGTGACTAGTCCCGGCCTGCTCCGGCTGGCGACCAGGTCTCTGGGTCTTGCTCGCCGAACGGCAGCTATCCGAATCGTTCCTGCTGCGCTGAGGGCAAGCCTGGCGGGAATGCGAAGCGTGTCCCGACCGCTTCCCCCGGTGCGCGGTGCCACGCACGGGGCGCAGGGCAAGCAGATAGGTTCGGTTGCCCTCCTGGCCGGTTGTGTGATGGACGCCTGGTTCGGCGGGGTACATGAAGCCACCGTCGAATTACTGACGAGAGCCGGGTATCGGGTCGTTGTCCCCCCTGGTCAAACCTGTTGTGGCGCGCTGGCGGCTCACGATGGAGATGCCAGGGGCGCTCGACGGTTGGCTGCACGGAATATCCGGGCGCTATCTGGTGTCGACCTGGTGGTGAGTAACGCCGCAGGATGTAGCGCTCACCTCAAAGAGTATGCCGAATGGGCCGGGGACGGCGGAGCGATACTGGCCGGGCGTGCCCGGGATGTCACTGAAGTCATTGCCGGAGCCATCGAAGACGGCCGGCTCCCCACGATGTCGATCAACCGGGGCGTTGTAGCGGTTCAAGATCCCTGCCATCTGCGGCATGCGCAACGTATCGTGGAGGCGCCGCGAGTCATCGTGTCGGCGGCCGGATACCAACCGGTTGACCTCGCCGACGACCAGTGTTGCGGTGCGGCCGGTCTCTACTCCATGCTGCATCCGGAAACCTCTCACACCCTGGGCGAGAACAAAGCAGCCCAGATTCGAGCGGTTGGTTCCACGGTGGTCGCTTCGGCCAATCCCGGCTGTGAGATGCAAGTGCGGGCTCACCTCGATAATTGGTATCGCGTTGCCCACCCGGTAGAGCTCTACTGGGAGGCGATACGGGAGAAGGAACTCCGGAGTCGTGAAAACCCCGAGTAGGCTGTGCCGACCGCAGGCAACTCCAGGGGTGGGAAAGCGTGGACGACCAAGAGCTCACGATTCAAGAACTAGCCGAGCCTGAGGCCAAACGCCTGTTCCGCCTGTTCCGGCGCATCACCGGTACCACGCTCTATGTGGGTCTGTTAGTGGTTGGCACTGCCCTGGTCTCGCTTGCCATCGTCGTGCTGCTGGACGGTTTCGACGTCCTGGAAGTCGGATTGACGCGGTCGACCGGCGAGATGCTTGGTTCAGGTCTGGTTATTGCCGTGTTCGGGGCCTTTGCGTTGGGCGTGGCGGTTGAGGGTCCGATCCGAGCGCTGCGAACTCGTACCGGTTCGGAAATCGAGATGGTCCTCATCCGGGTGGGCTCTCTTCTGCTGGTGGGCGGCATTCTTCTGGTCGTCGGACGGTTCATCGAGAAGTACGTCGAAGACCTTCCATCGACGTTCGGTATCGCCAACGATATTCTGGTGGCTACCGGCGTTGCGGGTCTCACCGCCACGCTGGTGCTGGGAGCAGTCGCCCTCTGGGGTCTGCGGCGTTTCTACGCCGACCGGCCCTGGCTTGACCTGATCGAGCTGCCCGTCCTCTACTCGTTGTGGGTCATTGGAACCCTGATCGTGTTCAACGTCATGTTTGTCGATTGACCGAGGCTGTGCCCGCAGCTTCCAGCTTCCAGACCGCTTCGCTCCCAGCTGCCGGCCAGAACACTGCTAAGCCTGGTCGCTGGTCGCTGGTCGCTGGTCGCTGGTCGCTGGTCGCTGGTCGCTGGTCGACTTCAGCTACTGCAGGGTTTTCGCGTACAAGAGTGACGGGTGGAGCTCCAGGCCGACCCGGCCGACCGCCCGCAGCAGCCAGTCGGTTTGTGGAAGAAGCACCCGGAGACGTTCGGCTCCCTGCTCTTCGGCCAGGTCGATGGCGGCCTTCAGCAGCCGATAGGCGTCCTCGGGTCCTGAGACCACCCAGGAAACCCAAAACATGTCGTCTTCGATCTTCCCGATCAGCCATCCGGCCGGACAATCCCAGAGAGTCCGGGACCGAGCGGCCTTCGCAACGTCTTCGATGGTCATCTGGCGCCACATCCAGCTGACAGCCGGGAACAGACCATGTCCGGCCGTTATCAATTCTCCCGTCGACCAGGCCAGGTAAGCCGGTTCCACTTCGTGAACCGAGGCGGGCCGTAGCCGCTCTTCGGCCGGCGCCCTCTTGCCGCCGTTTCCAGAGATGGCCGGAACCGAACGGCCCACGCTCTTTTGCGCCATCGCCCAGCGCGCCACCAATCGATACCCCGACTTCTCGACCTGGCGCTGCGCCGGTTCGTTCCAATCCTCGGTGAGGAGACGTATCACCAGGGCGCCCCGTTCGGCCGCCCAAACCTCTCCGGCGCGCGTGAGGTGACCGCCCACGCCTTGTCGCCGGTGATCGGGGTGGACGCGGGCGGCCTGAACCCAGGCTTCCGAGGCCGAAAGCATGGAGACTCGGGCCATGCCGATGGCTTCGTCGGTTTCGGTGACGGCAACCAGAACCTGACCGTAGGGGTTCTCCAGCCACGAGTCGAAAACATCGGCCACGTAATCGCCCCACGAGAAAGTGTCGGTGGTAAAGGCAGCGATGGCCGTTTTGTCTTCCGGTCGGGCGGGTCGGATCGTCATGCCGAAAGCATAGGACCGCTTGGAAAACCCGTAACCAAGAAACTCTTGGAAACTATTGCCAGCAGTCTCTTACATTCTCTCGGGGACCTCGATGCCGAGCAGATCAAGTAGCAGGTCGAGTTCCCCCAAGGTCAGCGCAACAAGCTTCAGCCACGACGCCTGTCGAGCCGGGTCGGTTTCGCGGAGGATGTGGCACTCCTCATAGAAACGATTGAATTGAGTGGCCAGGTCGTAGGCATATTCGGCAACGTGATTGGGTGCCCGAAGTTCGAAGGTGCGCTCGAGCACTTCGGGAAGCCGGGCCAGATACAGCAGCAGGTTGCGTTCCGTCTCGACGGAGGGCGGCACGAGCGGGCCCGGCGACAATCCCGCCTCCTCCGCGTTACGGAGGATCGATTTGATCCGCACGGCCGAATACTGCAGATAGGGTCCCGTCTTTCCCTCAAACGATGCAAATCGGTCCAGATCGAAAAGGTAATTGGAGGCTCGGTGGTTGCTCAGATCTCCGAACTTCAGCGCCGCCAGGCCGACCTTGCGGGCGATCTCCGCTCGTTCGGCGTCCGGGTACTCCTGGGCGATGTCGGCTTCCGAAAGGCGGTTGTCTGCCGCCTCGGTGACCATGGAGATCAAATCGCGAAGCTTGAGCACCCCACCTTTTCTTGTTTGGAACGGTTTGCCGTCCGGACCGTTCATAGTCCCGAACTTGATGTGTTCCAACCCGACGCTCTCCGGCGCGATGCCGCTTCGCCTTGCCGCCCGGAACACCTGCTCGAAGTGGAACGATTGGCGTGCATCGACGACGTAGAGAAGGAGCCGGCGGCTCAGGTCATCGACCCGTTGCTCGACGGTGGCCAGGTCGGTGGTCGAATACAGGTATCCGCCGTCCGATTTGGCCACCAGAAACGGGGGCATATCGGTCTTGTCTCCAGGTTGGTCGATGGTGATGACCACAGCACCTTCGCTGTCGGTGACGACCCCGGACCGGATGAGGCGCTGGATCATCGGGCCAATCCGGTTGTGCACGGTGGACTCGCCGTCCCAAAGGTCGAACTCGACTCCCAGGCTGGCAAAGTCGCGACGGTGGGCCGCCATGGAAGTGTCGTGCAGTTGCTGCCAGAGAGCCCGATAGCCGGCCCGGCCCTGCTGCAGTTCGAACGTGGCGATTCTGGCTCGTTCCGCCTCTTCCAGGTTCTCTGCACAGCGTGCCGAAACCAGCGGGTACATGGTTTCGAGGTCGTCGAGGGTGATGTCGATCATTGGATACTCGCCCTCATAGTCCGGGTCGAAGAAAGGAAGCTCCGGGTGGCGGTGGGCGATCTCGATGATGAGCATGCCCATCTGCGTACCCCAGTCGCCGAAGTGAACGTCTCCCAGGGTGTCGTGACCGAGGTATCGGGAGATGCGCTTGAGCGAATCGCCGATGATGGTGGCCCTGAGGTGCCCGGCATGCATCTCCTTGGCGACGTTGGGGCCCCCGTAGTCCACCAGTACTCGCAAGGGCCGGACTTCGGACACGCCGTAGCGGGGGTCGTCGGCTACCACCTGCATCTCTCTGGCAAGAAACCCGTCGGTCAAACGGATGTTGATGAATCCGGGGCCTGCCAGGGACAGAAATGCGAAACGATCGTCTGCTTGCACGCGATTGACGATGTCCTGGGCAATCTCCCGCGGAAGTCGTCCGGCCGTCTTCGCGGCAGGAAGCGCCCCATTGCACTGGAACTGGCCCAGGTCGGGCCGTTGGGAGACCACCACCGTCCCAAGCGTCCGGTCGAGACCGGCCTGCTCGAAGGCTTCACCGAAGATGTGACTGAGATCGTTGAGAAGAGACATGGGCTGCCGTTGTTGAGACTTCTTGCAGGATAGGCTGCCGATGCCCTGCCGCCGGACCATGGCTGTTGTGCGGGGGTTCTTGGTTGTCCCCTCCTTCCGGTTGCCGTGTGATCGGTCTCCTCCCCCAACGACACGCTGAGGGAGGAGACGAACTCCGTATTTTTCGCTAGGTGCTCCGCTTTGGCAGGGGTCGAAGTTCATTCATCGGTCTGTTCCGCCGGTTGCCGATCCTCATGAGCACGATGCCGAAGAGGAGCAAGGCAGTGGTGATGGTGACCATGGTCACCAATCGGCCCCTGGCCACCAGCTCGCACTGTTCGCGCATAGACGACCCGTCCCGATCGATGGCCTGAGCTTGAGGTGGCCTCTCTCCGGTAACGGCGAGGCGGTAGTTCCCGAGGGCAAGCATCCCGAACATGGAACCGCACGGCTCGGCCACACGTGCGACGCTTCCCCCACCTATGCGATAGCCGAGATCGACGCTCGCGGTCGTGAAGCTCATGAGGCCGGCGGTAAGCACGGCCAGACCAATGAGAACCTTGCCGAAGATCCGCATGGGTCAAGGATACGGACTGATCAGTTGTCAGTCATCAGTCATCAGTCGTCGGTTGCCCCCTCCGAACGCGCTGCGCTCAGCCACCGATTACCAACTAGTACTCCGCAAGCTCCAACGCGTGGCGAACGATGCCTTGTGTATTCGGCATCACGGTTGCCTCCATCTCCGAGGCAAATGGGAAGGCCGGTACGTCGGGCGTTGCGTACCTGCGCACCGGAGCATCGAGCAGTTCAAAGGCTTTACCGGCTGCCTGCGCCGCGATCTCGGCACCGAATCCAACGAATTCGTTGTCTTCGTGGACGATGAGGAGACGGCCGGTCTTGGCCAGCGAGGCCTCCACGCTCGGCCAGTCGAGAGGTTTGATGGAGCGAAGGTCGATCACCTCGGCCGATACTCCTCGCTCGGCGAGGATCGCGTCGGCGTCGATCGAGAGGTAGGCCATGGCTCCGTACGCCACAATGGTCAGATCAGTGCCGGCCCGGCGGATGGCAGCCCGGCCGAGCGGAACACGGTGGTCGCCGGCTGGATAGGGCCCTTTGGCCTGCCGGTAGAGCTTCTTTGGTTCGAGGAACAGGACGGGATCGGGATCCTCGATCGATGAGACCAGCAATCCTTTGGCGTCGGCCGGCGTGGAAGGTATGACGACTTTGAGCCCGGGGATATGTGCGTAGAACGCTTCGATGGACTGCGAGTGATAGAGGGCACCGTGGATGCCGCCGCCGTAGGGTACTCGGATCACCATCGGGCAGGTCCAGTCGCCGTTGGTCCGATAGTGGATTCGGGCAACCTCGGAAACGATTTGGTCGAAGGCAGGGTGGATGAAGTCGGCGAATTGGATCTCAGGTATCGGGATCTTGCCTGCTGCGGCCATCCCCACGCCTAACCCGATGATCAGGGCCTCGGCTAGTGGCGTGTTGAAACAGCGGTCTTTTCCAAACGTTTCGGTTATTCCCTTGGTTGCCTTGAATGCGCCGCCCTTCGGGTCGGCGACGTCTTCGCCGAAGAGCACGGCCTCGGGATGGGCGGCCATCATTTCATGCAATGTCCGGTTGATGGCGGTGACGAGGTTGACCTCTTCGCCTGCCGGTTCGACTTCGACGTTCGTGACCGGAACCTCGGGCGTGATCGGCAGGGCGTAGACGCGGGCCAGCGGATCATCGCCCACCGGGGCCGATTCGGCCTGTTTGACGGCATCGGCCAATTCGTCTGCAATCTCCGTTTCCATCTGTTCTTCAAGCGTCTCGCTCATCAGTCTGGTTTCGATCAGGTACTGCTTGAGAAGGATGAGAGGGTCGCGCCGCCGCCACGACTCGACTTCTTCGCGGGTGCGATAGAGCTTGTCGTCATCATCAGACGTGTGGGCGTAGTAGCGATACGTCTTGGCTTCGATGAGGGTGGGGCCCTCGCCGCTCCTGGCCCGTTTGACGGCTTCGCGAGCAATGGCGTACATGGCAAGGGGATCGTTGCCGTCGACGGCAACGCCGTGCATGCCGTAGCCGAGAGCGCGATCCGCGACCTGGCCCGCTACCTCCTCGGCAACCGGCACGGAGATGGCGTACTGGTTGTTCTCGATGACGACGACCAACGGGAGCCGATGAATGCCTGCGAAGTTCATTGCCTCGTGCCAGTCACCTTCGGAGGTTGAGCCTTCGCCGCCGTAGACGGCTACTACGCCGGACCCGCCGTTCTTCTGAACCGCATAGGCGATTCCGGCGGCGTGCGGGTACTGGGTAGCGATCGGGGATGAGTGGGTGAACATGCGACGTTCGCGGAGTGACCAGTGGTTCGGCATTTGCCGTCCTCCACTGGTTGGGTCGGCCTTTCGGGAGAAGACACCCAGGAAGATGTCGAGCGGACGGAAACCCCAACCCAGAACGACGCCAACGTCACGGTAGTAGGGGAGGCACCAGTCGGTTTCAGGGTCCATGGCCATGACACTGGCGATCTGGGCCCCTTCGTGCCCGGACGATGACACCACGAAGGG
>JAHEDM010000003.1 GCA_024641205.1 Actinomycetes bacterium | reverse complement strand
TCTATGCGGCAGGCGATGTCACCGGTCAGATGCCGCTCTCTTCCGTGGCTTCCATGCAAGGACGCAAGATCGCCCGGCATGCCATGGGCAGGCAAGTCAAACCGCTTGACTATTCGAAAGTTGCCCAAGCCATTTTCACCGATCCGGAAATCGCCTCGGTCGGTTTGGAAGAGGCGGAAGCAGCAGCCGAAGGACGCAAGGTTCGGATTACCAAGGTGCCTTTTGCGGCCAACCCCCGCAGCATCATCCATGGGGCTACCCGAGGGTTTGTGAAGGTCATCAGCGACCCGGCCACTCATATCGTCCTTGGGGGCACGATCGTCGGGCACCGGGCCTCCGAGTTGATCGGAATCCTTGCCCTGGCCGTGCAGGGGCACCTCAAGATCGACACTTTGGTCGAGACCTTGATGGTGCACCCCTCGCTCTCGGAGAGTCTCAGCGACGCAGCCTTCTGAGTCGGCACCGATTCTTCCGAACCTGCGAAGGCCCGCCAGTTGACGGCAGCTGCTCGCATTAGGCTGCTCGGGTGGCTTCGACCGATACCGCGTTACCTCCCGAGCCGCTCTTTCGATCTCGGGTCGGGGCGCGGATTGGGGAGTTGCTTCTGTTCGCGAGCCTGGGTGGGGTAGTAACAACCTTCGTCTGGGCGAGTCGGCGTGGTTTCGATCTCACGGACGAGGGTTACTACCTTCAACTTTACGCTCGCGCCGAGGAGGGCCCTCGGACGGGCTCCACGCAGTTCAATCGCCTGGTCGATCTCCTCAGTGGAGGGTGGGAGCTGGGGATTGTCGGGTACCGGCTCGCCGGACTGCTCTTATTAGTGGGCTGTTCCGTTCTTCTGGCTTATGCCGTTTACATGTTCATCCGTGCGTTTCATTCCGAGCTGGCTCGGGCGCTTCCATCCCGGACGGGTATCACCGCTTTCGTTGCATTGGCAGGGCTCCTGGGATACGCGTGGTTGCCGCTGACGTTGTCGTACAACACCATCGCAACAGGTCTTGCCCAGGTGATAGTGGCTTTGGTGCTGGTATCTTTGGGCAATCGGCACGCGGGCGTGAGGCGGGGTCTTACCGTCGTCCTGGAGATGACGGCCGGCCTGTCGGTTTCCTTGCTCTTCTTCGTGAAGTGGCCAAGCGCCATTGTTCTGATGATCCTCATCGTTGTTTTCTGCGTGGGGGTGCTGGGCCGGCTTCAGGCCGCGCGCCCATTGGCAACCATCGTCGGGTCTGCGCTTGTTTGGTCACTGGTGGTCACCCAGGCTGTCTCCTGGTTCTCCTTCAACGATCTCTTCTCTGGTATCAGCCAGCTGGCTTCAGGAGGGCATAATCCTTCGGAGCTTTTGTGGCAGTACGCCGCCGATATCCGGGAGGCTCTTCTGGCAACCGTCCTGGACTCGCCCCTGCGTCTGGTCGCTTTGGGAGCGCTGCTTTCCGGGGGGTTCTGGATAGGACGACCGAACAGACGGCGGAGAAACCTGCACTTCATGATGTGCATGGCCGGCGCGATCTACGTCTTGGTCGAGGCTTGGGATGCTCCTTACTTCTCACGGACCTCGAAGCCTTCATTCATCGTCTCAGTGCTCGTTGCTGTGGCGATCATTTCCGTGACGGTCCTTGCGTCGACCAAGAGGCCGATATCTGAAGACTCTTTGTCTATGGCGCCCACGGTGTGGTTGCTTGCCCTTCTGCTGGCCCTTCCGCCGACCGTGGCCCTGGGCACCAACAACTCTATTTTCACCGGCTCGCTCGTTGCAGCCGCGGGTTATGGAGCGTTCCTGGTTGTCATCCTGGCGGTGTTGGGTTCGCGATCGAGAAGTCTGCTGGCCCTTCAATACTCCCTTGCCCTCCCGGTTTTGGGGTTCGTGCTGGCGGCGCAGGTCTTCAACGGCGTGGTCGCCGATCCGTACCGATTGCCGACGTCGCGACTGAACCAGACGGAGCCGGTCGCTGGTGTCGAACGGATGCGCGGAATCATGCTCGATCCGCCCGGAGCGAGATTCATCGAAGCAGTTCATCGGGTCGTTTACGAGCAGACCGCGTTTCGGCCCGGCGACCGAGTCATTGCATTCGCCAAGCTTCCGGGGCTGGTGTACATCCTGGATGGTGTCGGTCCGGGAGACCTCTGGATACACCCCCCGGAGACCGGAAACCAAGCCGCCGATTGCGAAGAGTTGGCTGTCGACGCAGAGAACGTCGCGTTGACCACCCTGATCTTGCAGAATGACGAGCCGTCACCTGAACTCAAGGCCTGCCTAACGGAGTTGATACCCGCCTACCCGGGCGATTTCGTCGAGGTCGGGCGGGTCCCGATTCCGGGCGACTACGGAGCGGGAACGGGTTCGGGAACCATCCTGCAGGTATTGGCGCTTCGTGGTGGACCGGCGGGACCGCTGCGCCTCAACGAATGATGGCGATGACCTGACCGCTCGAGACGGTGTCGCCCGGACGGACTCGCAGGTCGACTACCTCGCCCTCGATCGGGCTGCGGACTTCATTTTCCATCTTCATCGCTTCCAGCACGCAGATTGGTTCACCGGCGTTGATACGATGGCCGGCCGCTGTGTTCACTTTCACGATGGTGCCCTGCATGGGGGCCGTTACGACTCCCGCTTCGCCGGAATGATTCCCGACCGGCTGGGAGAGCTTGGGTGGTTTGCGGCGGGGGGCCGGCCTTCGTCCCGAACTTGCGGGCTGGAGTTCCGGCATCCAGTAGGTGACCAGGTAGCGCCTGCCGCCGATCTCGACGGTGATCTCTCGCTGCGCCGTTGCTTCGTCTTCGGGTAATGCAGGCGCGGTCGGCCGGGCGATTCCACCGAAATCAAGTTCATCTTCTGCCCAGCGGGTGTGGTGCTTGCCTTCGATGAAGGTCGGGTGTTCGAGGACCCGGATATGGACAGGAATGGTCGTCGCCACCCCACGGATGTGAAACTCACCGAGCGCTCGGCGGGCCCGGTTGATGGCGTCGGCGCGGGTTGGTCCCCACACCACGAGTTTGGCCATCAGGTTGTCGTAATACTGGCTGATCTTGGTGCCGGGCCGGATCCAACTGTCGACCCGCACGCCGAAACCGGCCGGTTCCCGGTACTCGACGACGCGCCCGGGGTTCGGGAGGAAGTTGCGAGCAGGGTCTTCGGCATTGATGCGAAACTCGATGGCGTGTCCGGCCGTATTGACCCGGTCGAAGCTGAGCGGTTGGCCCTGCGCGATCTTCAATTGCTCCTGGACGATATCGATGCCGGTGACCATTTCGGTCACGGTGTGCTCTACCTGGAGGCGGGTGTTCATCTCGAGAAAATAGAAGTTGCCGGTGCGGTCCATGAGGAACTCGACCGTCCCCGCGCTGCGATATCCGCATGCTTTGGCGACGGCGATAGCTGCCTTCCCGAGCCTGGTCCGGGTTTTTTCGTCGAGACCGGGTGATGGGGTCTCTTCAATCAGCTTCTGGTGCCTGCGTTGCACCGAGCAATCCCGTTCACCGAGGAAGGTGGCGTGCCCGTGGTCATCGCACAGGATCTGGGCTTCGATGTGGCGGGGGAACTCGAGGTACTTCTCGACATACACTTCCGGATTGCCAAAATAGGCATCAGCTTCCCGGCGGGCTCCCTCGAAGGCCGATTCGAGCTCGTCCTCGGTATTGACTATCCGCAATCCTTTGCCGCCGCCTCCGTGGGCGGCCTTGATAGCGACCGGGTAGCCGAACTTTTCGGCTGCAGCGCGGGCATCGTCGACTGATCCGAGCGGTTCGAGGGTTCCTGGGACACTCTCGACCTTGGCTTGGGCGGCTGCTATTCGGGAAGCGATCTTGTCGCCCATCGTGGCAATGGCATCGGGGGGCGGTCCCACCCAGATGATGCCTGCGTCGATGACCTTCCGCGCAAAGGTTGCGTTCTCGGCCAGGAATCCGTAGCCGGGGTGGATCGCGTCTGCTTTCGCTTCGTGGGCGACTTCGATGATGCGGTCCATATTGAGATACGAAGCCGCGGCCGGCGCTGGCCCAATGTTCCACGCTTCGTCGGCGAGATCGACATGGAGGGCGTCCCGATCTAGCTCTGAGTACACCGCGATGGTGCGCAGGCCCATCTCCTGGGCCGACCGGATGATGCGCACTGCGATCTCGCCGCGATTGGCTATCAGCAGGGAACGCATATCGGACATGCTAGAAAGCTCCTCGGAGGTGGGGGCCGTTGGGGTTTGTCACAGAGGGATGTTTCCGTGTTTCTTGGGCGGAAGGGTCTCTCGTTTGTTGCGAAGCATCTCGAGCGCCCCGATCAGTTTGGGGCGGGTCTGGCGCGGTTCGATGACCTCATCGACCAATCCGAGTTCGGCCGCCCGATACGGGTTGTTGAAACGTTCCTCGTACTCTGAGATCAGCTCGGCACGACGCTGCTCCGGCTCGTCGGCACCCGCTATTTCCCTTCGGAAGATGACGTTGACCGCTCCCGGTGCTCCCATCACGGCGATCTCTGCAGAAGGCCAGGCAAAAACGCCATCGGCTCGAATGCCCCGCGAGTTCATGACCACATAGGCTCCGCCGTAAGCCTTGCGAGTGATCACCGATAACCGCGGGACCGTCGCCTCGCTGAAGGCGTAGAGCAGCTTGGCGCCGTGGCGGATGATCCCGCCGTGCTCTTGCCCAACCCCTGGGAGAAAACCGGGCACGTCGACGAAAACCACGAGCGGGATGTTGAAGGCATCACAAAAGCGGACGAACCTGGCTCCTTTTTCGGAAGCGTTGATATCGAGTGTTCCGGCCAGGGCGGCCGGCTGGTTGCCGACCACGCCGACCGTGTATCCGTCGAGCCTGGCAAATCCCACCACGATATTCTGGGCCCAATTCTCGTGGACCTGGTAAAAGTCGCCATCGTCCACGACGTGCTCGATGAGCTTCACCATGTCGTAGGGCTGGTTGGCCGAGTCGGGGATGATCGAGTCGAGATCGTCATCCATACGGTCGGGGAGGTCGGCGGGTGTGAAGTAGGGCGGTACCTCCATGTTGTTTTGGGGGAGGAACGACACCAGGTACCGCACCTCTTCGAGGGCCGAGGTCCCGTTGGCGGCCACGAAGTGGGTGACGCCGGAAGTCCCCGCGTGGGTGAGTGCGCCTCCCAGTTCCTCGAAGGTGACTTCTTCGCCGGTCACGGTTTTGATCACGTCGGGGCCGGTTATGAAGAGGTGGCTGGAACCATCGACCTGGTAAACAAAATCGGTGATGGCTGGCGAGTAGACGGCGCCGCCTGCGCACGGGCCCATGATCACAGAAATCTGCGGGATGACGCCCGATGCTCTCACATTCCGCTCGAAGATCCGTCCGTAACCGTCAAGTGATGCGATTCCCTCCTGGATACGTGCTCCGCCTGAATCTTTGAGACCGATGAGGGGGGCCCCCACCCGGAGGGCGGTGTCGATCACCTTGCAGATCTTGTCGCTGACCGCCCTGCCGAGGCTTCCACCGAACACGGTGAAGTCTTCGGCAAAGACAAAGACGGTTCTGCCTTCAATGGTGCCCCAGCCGGTGACCACAGCATCGCCGGCGGGTCGTTTGTCCTCGATGCCAAATCCGATCGCCTTGTGGCGGACCAGCATGTCGATCTCTTGAAAGGACCCTTTATCGAGAAGCAGTTCAAGCCGTTCGCGAGCGGTGAGCTTGCCCTGCTCATGTTGGCGGTCGACGGCGCGTTGGCTCCCGGCGTGCAGGGCTTCCTGGCGCAATCGACGCAATTCTTCGATTCGTTCTTCCGTTCCCACCCTCACCCCGGGATATATTGGACCCACGTTTGACTCATGGGACGGTCGGATGGCTACACCATATGTCTCGATTGTGCTGGAGGATATCCCATCCACTCAGGATGCGGCGGTTGCGCGGGCCCATGATGCGCCCGTGCTGGTCGTCGCCACTCGCCAGTCGGCCGGTCGGGGGCGCGGGGGCCGCCGTTGGGAAACCGCCCCGCGAGCGCTGGCCGCGTCGCTGGCCGTCCGACCGGACGGCTGGGAAAGCGCCCAATTCCCGCGCCTCTCACTCATCGCCGGATTGTCCGCCCGGGCGGTCCTCGGTGACGGGGTCGACTGCAAATGGCCGAATGACTTGTTGCGAGGCGATACCAAAGTCGCCGGACTGTTGCTCGAAGCTGTTGGGGATCTTGTGGTGATTGGATTGGGCGTCAATCTGTGGTGGCCCGACCCTCCGCACGGTTTCGGCAGTATGTTCGCTACCGACCCGGGCCCGGGCGCGGCTCTTGACCTGGCCTCCCGGTGGTGCGATGAGGTGCTCCTCCGCGTCGATCGCGGCCCCGACGCGTGGGGTCATGAGGAGTACCGTCTGGCTTGCCGGACCATTGGTCGGTCCATTCGATGGAAGCCCGATGGCATGGGAGTGGCGATCGATGTCGATTTCGATGGCCGTCTGGTGGTGGAAACGGAGTCCGGTCGCGTCTGCCTCTCCTCAGGCGAAGTGGTCGAAGTCAGATAGTCGCCACCCGGGTCGCTACGCTTTCATTACATTGAGACGGGAGTTGAGTTCTTGAGCGTGCTCGCCCATGAGGGCACTTATCCCATCATCTACGGAAGCTACGGCGTCCCGGTAGGGAGCGGGCACGTGCCGGGTTATCTGGCGCGTCCTGATCAGGCAGGGCGGTTCCCAACGGTGGTGGTCCTCCCCGAAACCAAATTGACGTCGCACCACAAGGATCTGAGCCGGCGTCTGGCCCGGCACGGTCTGGCAACTGTTGCGATCGACCTGCCCGATGCCTTGGAAGACGCCATCGTTGCAGTCGACGAAGCCTATGAGTTCGTGATGGTCAATAGTTGGGCTATCGAACGGCACCTGGGCGTTCTTGGTCTTGGCTCAGGCGGAAAAGCCGGTCTGGTCTTTGCTGCCGATCAGACCGCGGCCCGAGCTGTAGTCCTCGTTTCGACGCCGCTGGGAGAAGATGGGCTGGTGGCGATGAGCCTGCCGCGGTTGGCGGCACCCGTACTCGGCCTCTACGGAGCCGAGGAGTCCGCGGGGTCGCGTGTCGACGATGGTCGCATCCAGAACGGGGCGTTTATTGCGTACCAAGGCGTGGCCGCTGGGTTCATGGATGACGGTGCTGCGCAATACGACGCGGCTGCTTCTGCCGACGCCTACCGTCGCCTGATCGCGTTCTTCAATCAACACCTCCCGCCTCCCCAGCTCGAGAGAATGGGTTAACCGCGGCGGGTGCATCCGAGATGCTCCGAAGCCGCTACTAATCTCACGGTGGTG
The DNA here is from genome assembly GCA_024641205.1 of Actinomycetes bacterium. Taxonomy (GTDB): domain Bacteria; phylum Actinomycetota; class Acidimicrobiia; order Spongiisociales; family UBA4744; genus UBA4744. Next base: position 10,330 of record JAHEDM010000003.1, on the reverse strand, counting down.
ACTGAATTCCCCGCTCCATCCTCGCCACCGGCGCGCCCGCGCCGCTGGTTGAAGCGCTCCCTCGTAACCCTCTTGGTGCTGGCCAATCTGGTGGTATTTGGTGGTTACTTCGCTTTGCGTTTCTACACGGGGAAGATCGACGCCGAACTCCAGAAGAATGAAGAGGTCGTTGCTGCCCTCGCCGACAAGCCCACCTCTCGGCAGGACCCGCTCAACTTCCTCCTGATCGGCAGCGATTCGCGGGAGAACCTCCCCGATGACATGGCAGGAAATTTCGGAGCGTTCGACGGCCAGCGGGCGGACGTCATCATGATCCTGCAGCTCATCCCTGAAGATGGCACCGCCCGGATCCTCAGCTTGCCTCGCGACCTCCGGGTTGACATCGAAGGTCACGGAACCCAGAAGATCAATGCTGCATATGCCTTTGGCGGAGGCGCGTTGACCGTCCAGACCGTGACGGAATACACCGGGATCCCCATCCACCACTACGCCGAGATCGATTTCTACGGATTTGCCAGCCTGGTAGACGCCCTGGGGGGCGTTGCATTCGACTTCCCGTTCCCGGCACGCGACCTCAAATCCGGCTTGGAAGTACCGGCCGGTCAACAGCGTGTCGGTGGGGCGATGGCGCTGGCCTATGCCCGCTCCCGCAGTTACCAGGAATTGCAGAACGGGCAATGGACCTCAGTCGATGCGAACGACATCGGTCGCACCCACCGCCAACAGCAGCTGATCCTGGCGATCGTCACAGAAGCCAAGCACCCATCGACGATCACCGAGGCGGGCCACCTCATCGAAACGCTTGGCAGCTTCGTGACGGTGGATTCCGCTCTCGACCAGGACGCTCTCATCGATCTGGTCTGGTCGATGCGGTCCCTCAGCCCGGCCGACATGCAGACGGTCACCTACCCAACCGTGACCCGCACTATTGATGGGGGGTCGTATCAGCTCCCAGACGAGCCGGCGGCCGCGGCCGTCCTGACCGCCTTCTTGACCGGCCAACCGCTCGGGGTCACCGCCCAGGGTCCAGTCCGGCTGCAGATCCTGAACGGAAACGGCATTCCCGGCGCCGCGGCCCGATGGGCAGGCGAATTGGCTGATCCCCGGTTTGTCATTGTGGACATCGGTGACGCCGAATCGGATACCTTCGCGACGACGGTGCTGCTGGCCGGCCCCGACAACGTGGCCTCCGCCACCATGGTGGCGGATCAGCTCGGCTTCGGAGAGATCCGGCCCGGAACGGTGCCGGAAGGCGTTGATGTGATCGTGATCGTCGGCGCCGACGCTCAATAGGAGGTCGTCTGGCCATGCCGTTGTCAGGATCGCCGTGTCCGCACGAAAGTCTCAGGATGGGCCGGCCGCCGCCCGATACCCATTCTTTGGAGGTACACCCATGGACGTAGCCGTCATTGGTGCCGGATATGTTGGTCTGGTGCAGGCCGCCGGTCTCGCTTCGCTTGGTCACCGGGTTCGGGTCGGCGAGAACAACCGCGAGAAAATGGAGATGCTCAAGGCGGGTCGGTCGCCGATCTACGAGCCGGACCTCGAGTCGATTCTCGGAGAAGGACTGGCGACCGGCTTGCTGTCCTTTGAAGCATCCAACCTTGCAGTCGTCACCGGCGCCGAGGTGGTCTTCATTGCCGTCCCTACCCCCCAGGGCGAAGACGGCGCGGCCAACATGTCGATCGTTGCAGTAGTGCTCGACGAGATTGCGCCCCACCTCCACGAGGGTGTGCTGGTCGTCTTCAAGTCGACGGTCCCGGTCGGCTCGGTTGCCAAGTACCAACAGTTCTTCGACGAACGGAGTGCCGGCGTCACCGTGTTGAGCAACCCGGAGTTCCTGCGGGAAGGTAGTGCAGTTTCGGATTTCTTCCATCCCGACCGCATTGTGATCGGGACCATCGACCAGCGCGCCGCCGAGCGCATGATGGAGTTGTATCGAGGTTTGGATTCCCCTGTGGTCGTCACCGATCCGATCAGCTCCGAGATGGTCAAATACGGCTCAAACGCTTATCTCGCTACCCGCATCACGTTCGCCAACGCCATGGCCAACCTGGCCGAGGCCGTAGGCGCCGACGTGCGGGACGTGCTGCTCGGCATGGGCTACGACCGGAGGATCGGACACCATTTCCTCAGCCCCGGTCCGGGATTCGGGGGTTCGTGCTTCCCGAAAGACACCTCGGCTCTGGTCGCCATCGCCGAGGAAGCCGATTACGACTTCGCTCTCCTCAAAGGGGTCATAGCGGTGAACGACCAACAGCGGCAAAGGGTTTTTGACAAGGTCGCCGCCGCTCTGCCGGACGGCATCGACGGCGCAACCGTCGGTCTGTGGGGCCTGGCCTTCAAAGCGGGGACCGATGACATCCGCGACTCGCCTGCAGTTGACCTGGCCCGGTCCCTGGCCGGGGGCGGCGCCCATATCCGGGCCTTTGACCCTCAGGCGACGGTCGACCTCGAAGGAGTGGAGCTGGTTGCCGATCCCCTCGACGCCGCGAAAGGAGCAGATGTATTGCTCATCGCCACCGAGTGGGCCGACTTTCAGGCGGTGGATCTTCGCAAGGTAAGGGAGGCGATGGCCGGGACGGCGATCGTCGACGCCCGCAACATCCTCGATCCCGACGCGGTCCGGCGCCTTGGCATGGAGTACTACGGCGTGGGGCGATGAACGTCTGGCCCAAGCAACGTGTCATATGCTGCGCGTGCAAGAAGTGGAGTAGAAGTGACTGAAGCGGCAAAACTCTCGATTCTGATTCCCGTCTACAACGAACGGCGCACCATCGCCGAAGCGGTTCGGCGGGCGCGGACAGTCGACCTCCCGGTTGACCGCGAGATCTTGATCATCGACGACGGTTCGACCGACGGAACGGGTGAGATCGTCAAACGTCTCGCCGACTCAACGGTCAAGGTCCTGACCCAGCCGGTCAATAGGGGCAAGGGCGCAGCGTTGCGAAGAGGGTTCGAAGAGTCAACCGGCGACTATGTCATTGTGTACGACGCCGACCTTGAATACGACCCACGTGACTGGCCCGCATTGCTCCGTCCCGCTCTCGAAGGTGAAGCGAGCGCGGTTTATGGCTCTCGGTTCACCGGTGAGCGTCGCAACATGATGTTCTGGCACTGGATGGGAAACCGGTTTCTCAGCTTGCTCACCAACGTGCTCTACAACACGACCCTTTCGGACATGGAGACCTGCTCCAAGCTCATCGAGGGTGACCTGATCAGATCGCTGCATCTCACCTCAAACCGTTTCGATATTGAACCCGAGATAACGGCCAAACTGCTGCGCTTGGGGGTCAGGATCTACGAGGTTCCGATCCGGTACACCGGGCGGGAGGTCGAAGAAGGAAAGAAGATCTCCTGGCGGGATGGGTTCCCCGCCTTGTGGGCACTGGTGAAGTATCGCTTCGTCCCTGCCAGAAGCATCCGCCCTTGAATGGCCGGGCCCTGGTCACCGGCGGCGCAGGCTTTATCGGTTCTCACCTTGCCGGCCGTTTGATAGACGAGGGCTGGGACGTCCTCGTAGTCGACAACCTTTCCTGCGGCCACCTGGACAATTTGGCCGATGCGCGCACACGCGGCCGGATCAGGTTCCATCAACTCGACATACGAGACGAGGAATTCGGTAGGGCAGTCGGACAATTCGTCCCCGATGTGCTGTTCCATCTCGCCGCGCAGGTGTCGGTAACGCACTCCGTGACGGATCCTCTCTTCGATGCCTCGGTCAACATTCTGGGCACGATCAATGTCCTCGAGGCGGCGCGGCGAGTGGGCATTGAACGAGTCGTTTTCGCGTCGAGCGGGGGAGCCATCTACGGCGAGCATGTCAAGCTTCCGGCCAAGGAGGGGTACGCCAAGCACCCCGCCGCCCCGTACGGAATCTCCAAGAAGGTCGCCGAAGACTATTTCCGCTTCTATGAGGCAACGCACGGCATCGACTTCGTTGCCTTGGGTCTCTCCAACGTGTACGGGCCTCGCCAGGATCCGTTCGGTGAGGCGGGTGTCGTGGCCATCTTCACCCGGCTCATGCTCGATCGGAAACGTCCTGTCATCTACGGAGACGGTTCACAGACCAGGGACTACCTCTTTGTCGACGATGCGGTCGATGCCTTCGTCAGGGCAGCCGGTGCCGGCGGTGGCAAGTTCTTCAACGTTGGGACCGGCCGGGAAACAACGGTCAACCGGCTCTTCAAGGCAATTGCCGACGAGGTCGGCTTCAACCAATTGCCGGTCTTCGTTGATCCCCGTCCGGGCGAGATTGCCCGTTCGGCCCTCGATCCGGCTGCCGTCTTCAAGACGCTTGGTTGGCAGCCATGGACCAGCCTGGAAGAAGGCGTGGCGATGACGGCCGAGTGGATGAGGATGAACAAGTAGAAGTTCGTTCCTCGCTTCGTACTTTGTACTTCGACACGCCGCATATTCGCTGGTGATAGGTACGAGATAGGAAGTACGAAGTACCTCTAGCGGAACATGTCTTCGTCCGCCGGGCGGACCAGGTCGGTCGCCCGACCCTCGCCGGCCGGGTAATCCAGGCCCCGGACCACAGCCAGTGGGACCGACTTGGCCTTTCCCATTACCAGGTCCGCCGCCGCGGCGACCTCGTCGACGAGAGCCACTTCGGTGACCGTAAGCGTTCGGCCGAACGTGTCGGTGGTTCCGCGGTAGTCGACCAGGGCCGGCATGCCGGCAACCCCTATGGCAACGTCGGTCAGGCCTTTCCGCCATGGGCGCCCGAACGTGTCGGTGATCACGACGGCGATATCGGCTCCGGTCGCCCTTCGGATCTTGGTCCGCAGCCTTTGAGCCGACCGATCGGGATCGTGCGGGAGCAGCGCCAGCAAACCTTCCGGCATGTTGGATCGGTCGACGCCCGCGTTGGCGCAGATGAACCCGTGGCGAGTTTCGGTGATCACCAAATCGCCACGGCGCCGGAGAATGGCAGTTGCTTCGCCGGCGATGATGGCTCGGCGTTGGTCCTCATCGTCGTCAAAGCGGGCTACCGCGTTCTCTGCTTTGGAGACGGCCTTGTGGGTTACCACCAACACGTCGCCGTCGAGAAGTACGAACTCGGCGTCGTGAAGAGCCGCAAGGAAGATGGCGGCCAGGTCCGCTCCGGGCCCGATTTCGCCGATCCCGTAGATCGGGGTGATCTCTATCGTCACAGCAGGTCGACCAACCAGTCTGCAAATGACCAGGCGGCCGTTGGGTCGGCGATCCGGGTATCGCCGACGTGGATCTTGACTCCAAACTCACCGAGTTCGGACCGGTCCCCGGCATCTCCGGTGTCGATGACGAGGTCATTCAGCAACCCGCCGTACGCGGCCACGACACCGGCGTTGCCGGGGGGGAGCCCAAGGGAAGCCATGACCTGTTTGGTGGGACCCTTCAACGCCCGGCCGCCAAAAAGTGGGCTGACGGCCAGAACCCGACGGGCCGATTCGACCACGGCAGAGATTTCCCCGATCGCCAGTATGGGCCAGATCGAAAGCGGTGGGTTGGATGGTCCAATGATGACGGCGTCGGCTTCTTCGATAGCCTCAATGACCCCGGGGGCAGCTTGGGCCGTCGCCGCGCCGTCAAAGCGAAGATCGGCCACCTCGTCTGTATGGCCTCGAATCACGAAGTATTCCTGGAACGACAGCCACTCTCCCTCAACGGTCTTGATCATCGTTCGCAAGGTCTGCTCCGTGGCAGGGAGCACGGTGCCGGGAGTTCCCAAAGCGGTGGCGGCTCGAGCTGTTATCGCCGACAGGGTCTCCCCGGCCAGGAGTTCCTGAGTGCGGAAGAGGTTGGTGGCGAGATCCCGGTCTCCGATGCGGAAGCGGGTATCGGTTCCGAATAGTCCCAGGCGTTTCATGACGGTGAAGGTGTCTGCGGTGAGGCCCCAGCCTTCCGGACCTTCCACTCCGGCCATCGTGTACAACACGGTATCGATGTCGGGAGAAACGTGGAGTCCGTACACCACCTCGTCATCACCGACATTGACCACGACCGTGAGGTCGACATCGTCGAGGGCGGCCAGCCCTCGCGCCAGCCGGGCACCGCCTACGCCTCCTGATAGCAATACGACCTTCTTCACGGCAGTCCTTTCCATCTCCTGTGGTCTTTCCGAGACCCGCGGATTGCGGTGTCGCGGATTCCGATCCACAATGGCATCCTCATGTCGATCCCCGACCATTCCCAGCCTATGGCCGCGCCCGCTCCTACTGCCATAGTCGCGACCGCGATCATTGTTCGCAATGAGTCGCAGCTTGAAGCTGCCCTCGACACTCTCGCTCGTCAATCCTACGAGTCTGCGTACACCGCCGCGGTGGGAGGCGGGGAGCGTGTCCAGAGCGTTGCCGGAGCAAGAGCTATCGGCTGGGTTTCCGATATGCACGCCTTGATCGCGGAGCTTCCTCCAGAAACCACGCACGTGTGGCTCGTTCACGACGATGCCTCACCTCGAAAGGACGCACTCGCCGCCCTCATTGAAGGGGCGCAGCGGGTCGATGCTTCGGTGGCGGGTTCTAAGCTTCTTCGGGCGGATCAGCCCGGAATGCTCGAGTCGGTTGGCGCGGCAACGGATGCTTTTCTCGTGCCGTACTCGGGGCTCGATTCCGACGAAATGGATCAAGAGCAATACGACGTTGTCCGCGATGTTGCCTTTGTGTTTGGAGCCTCGACCCTCATCCGCATGGATCTTTTCAAGGGTCTGGGTGGAACCGATCCTCTGTTGGCCCCGCAGGCGGCCGGTATCGATCTGTCGTACCGGGCGCGGGCCGCCGGAGGGAGAGTGGTGGTGGTTCCTTCTTCCGAGGTGCTGCACGCGAGCTTGTGCTCCAGCCAGACTCCTGCTTGGAAAGAAGAAGCCGGCCGGTTTCGGACGATGTTGAAGGTGTACAGCCCGGTCACCTTGGGGTGGACGGTTCCCCTCTCCATCGTCATCGGTCTCGGTTACGCGCTTGTCATGACGTTTCTGGGTAGGAAGCGGGCGCTTGTCGATGCCGTCCTGGCGGGGGGGTGGAATCTCATCCACCTGCCTTCCACCCTGACAGCCCGCCGCCGTATGCGCCGTTCGAGGATGACGGGTGATGAGGAATTGTTCCGGTACCAGGTGCATGGGTCCGCCTTGGTTCGTGAGCTGTCGGATCGGTTTTCCTCGAAGGTCCACTGGGACGACCGGGCTGCAGAACGTCTGTCTGGACTGGTCGAGCGGAGGCGGGCCTTTTGGCATGAGCCGGGTTTGTACGCAGCGCTGGCCGCCTTGGTCTTCCTACTGATCGCCGGCCGAACGATTCTTGCCGATGGCATACCTTCGGTCGGGTTGACCATGCCGCTTCCTGATTCGGCCTGGGCGACTCTTCGTTCCTATGCGGGCGGATGGAATACGTCAGGTTTGGGGAGTCCGGCCCCGTTGCACCCTTCAATTGGGGCAACCGCTCTTGTCCAGCTGGTGCTGCTTTCGAAACAAAACCTCGCCGAGATAGTGCTCTCGATCGGCGCAGTTGGGGTCGGTATGGTTGGCGCCGCCCGGCTGGCACGCCGACTCGAGATGGGACCGTTGGCGCGCTACGGGGCGGCCTTAGCACTGGTGGGCGGCCCGGCCGCCCGGGCGCTGGCCGGATCAGGCGACTGGCCCGGATTGATTGCGGTGGGTGTTGCTCCGTGGGCCGTTGAACGGGCGATGGCACCATGGCCGGCCGGCCGGCGAGCGAGAGTTGGATACCTGGCCGGAGCGGCTCTCGCGACAGGCGCATTGGCGGTTTTTGCACCCGTTGCCCTTCTCCTTCCGCTGGCGGCCGTATTCGTCCGGGTGGTCGGCACGGACGATGCTTCCTGGTCCATAGTGGCCGGGGCCATCTCCGCTACCTTCCTCGCCGTTCCCTTGCTCATCCCCTGGTTGTACCGGGTGTCGGCCGATCAACTGCTCCTTACCGGCGACTCTGCATATTTTGATCCCTCACTCTGGGCAATAGCCGGTTTCGGGGTGGCGCTGATATTCGGTCTCATCTTCGGGGACCGGCGGTCGGCCGGCCTCATAGGATGGGGTGGTGTGCTGGCCGTGGGCGGATCCCTTTTGGCGCGGGCGGCCGGACTGGGCGTGGGGCGCGAGCCGATCGTGGCCGGTTATCTCGCCGCCGCCGTCGGAACCGCCATTGTGGTCGGCGCTGCCATCGACCTCCCCGCCCGGTTCAGTGACGTTGGCTTGTTTCGAGCGATCGGGGGGCGAGGAGCGGCGCTTGGCGGGCTGATTGTTGCGACCGGAGTGGTGTTGCTACTTCCCTCCGGCCGGCTCGGGCTTCCGGAAGATCGTTTCGGTGCTCAACTGGAATTCGCCGCTGCTCGCGCCCCAGAGCACGGTGTCGATCGGATCTTGATCGCCGGGCCGGCCGGCGATCTGCCCGGTGAGTCGCGGGCGGCAACTGGCTATTCATACAGGGTCGTGTCGGGGGAGGGTCCGATCTTCCCTGAAGCGTGGTTGCCGGTGCCGCGGCTGGGAGACGAGGCCCTCGCACAGGTCCTCGAGAGCGTGGCCGCTGGAGACGAACTGCGCCCAGGGCAGTCGCTTGCTCCTTTTGGCATCAGATGGGTTGTGCTCACCGAGCCCAATCCGCTCGGGGTGGCCCTTGAATCTCAGCTCGACCTTCGCCAGTTGCCCGGTCTCGACTACACGACCTTCGAAAGTGAAGTGTTTGGGCCGCGAGCGGTGGGGACCGATGGAAGTGCCTGGACTTGGGAGCGTCCGGATTACGTAGGCGACGATGGTGCGAGCGGACCGGTCTATGTTGCTGAGAATCAGGACGATCGGTGGGGCGAAGATTGGGCGGCCGCCGGTTGGGCCAACCAGGTGGTCCCGTCGAATAGGAGAGTTGTCTTTGCCGGTGACAACATCAACCGCACGATGGCCCTGGCCGCGGGCGTATGGTTCTTGCTCTTAGTAGCACTCGTGATCATCGGACGGGATCGGAAGGCCTCATGAGAAGATCACTCGTGGCTGTGCTCATCGGTGCCCTGGCGGTCGCAGCTTGGCTCGCTCCCCCTCCCGAGCCTACCGGAGTCGATCTTCCGGTCACGACCACGACCGACGGTCCGGCCGTAGCAAGCAACTTCTCGAATTGCGCCTGGGCCATCGCCGACGATACCCGGGATACCCTCATCAGCATCGTCACTCTCCGCGACGCTGATGTGCAGTTCACCTTCCCGGTCGGTGGCGAAATCCGTGAGACCTACCCGGAATCGCTGCCCGGTCCCGGCGCAAGCGCAATTCCGCTCTCGGCCATTCTGAGTCTGGGAGTCTCTCCTGCGGTGGTCGAATTCACAGATGCTCCTGCAGCAGCCGGCGTCATGGCAGCCGGCGAGGGTTTGCTGGCGGGCGATCTGTGTCCCTCCAGCGCCAGCAAGGTGTGGGTCCTTCCGGGCGGTGCCACCGTCCAGGACCGCCCCCTCGACCTCCAGCTGTTCAATCCGTTTCCCGAAGACGCCCTGGTTACGGTTGAGGCGACCAGTGAAGTGGGTTTCGAACCTGCCCCTGAACTCGAACGAGTTTCGGTTCCCGGTCGGTCCTGGAGGACGTTGGCACTCGGGGAGGTTCTTCCCTTCCGGGAGCGGTTGTCGGTAACGGTACAGACCGAGCAGGGCCGCATCATTCCGGCCATGGTGCAAACGAATGGCACAGACCAAGCCGTCTGGACGGATGTCGGGCGGAGCGAAGTCTGGGAGTTCCCGCTGATCGTGGTCGGAGCGCTGCAGCCTTTCCTGGCGATCGCCAACGATGGGCCGCTCGAGGTCACCTACTCATTGGACATCTTTACGGTCGACGGACCGGCGGAAGGAGTGGCCGAAGGACTTCTTCCGCCCGACGGCAATGATCGGATCTCGCTGGCGGGTCTGGCTGAAGGAACCTATGGCGTTCGGGTGCGGGCTGATGGTCCGGTTTCGGCTGTGGTAATTGCCGAAGGGGAGGGGCAAGTGGCTGCTACCTCAGGCGCGCCTCTGGCGGCACGCCGGTGGATGCTTCCCGGCGCGGGCGCCACAAGCGCGGCGCGTTCCTCGCTGTGGTTCCTGAACACCGGGGCAGAACCGATCACGGTGACATACCAGTTCCTCGATGCTGGAGGCGCCGTTGAGGGACCTGGCAAGATCACCCTTCCGGCCGGCACGGTTCGAACGGTGTCTCTCGATCAGGTGGGGATATCGGGAGTGATCGCGGAGTCGACCGGACCGTTCTCTACGGCTTGGAGCGCCGAGACAGATCTAGCGACGGCCTTCTCGTCCGGGGTTCCGATCGGTGAGTGAGATCACCCGGGCCGTGGTGATCGTGGGTGTTGTCGCCTTCGCCTTGGGCGCGACC
>JAHEDM010000223.1 GCA_024641205.1 Actinomycetes bacterium | reverse complement strand
GTCCAATTGAGGACGGGGACTACCCGGTCATCCTGAGCTACGGCCCCTACGCCAAAGGGCTTTCTTTCCAAGAGGGGTACCCCGACCAATGGACCCGGATGGTGTCTCAACACCCTGATGTCGCTCAAGGCAGTTCGAACAAGTACCAGAACTGGGAGGTGGTCGACCCGGAGAAGTGGGTCCCGGCAGGGTACGCCTGCGTCCGGGTCGATTCACGGGGAACCGGTCGATCACCCGGCTACGTGGATCACTTCTCGCCACGAGAATCTCAAGACTTCTACGATTGCATCGAATGGGCGGGAGTGCAGCCCTGGTCCTCCGGCAAGGTAGGACTCAACGGGATCTCGTATTACGGCATCAACCAATGGCATGTAGCCAGTCTCCAACCTCCCCACTTGACGGCCATGTGCGTGTGGGAAGGAGCGGCCGACTGGTACCGGGACATGACCCATCACGGCGGGATACTCTCCACGTTCTGGGCCAATTGGTACGACATGCAAGTCAAGACGGTCCAGTACGGGCTTGGTGATCGCGGACCAAGACACCCCGTGACCGGAGTCAACGCCTGCGGTGACGAGACCCTGACCGATGAGGAACTGGCTGCCAATCGTCAAGACTTCGGAGCGGAGATCCTCGCCCATCCTCTTGATGACGAGTACCACCGGGCGCGATCTCCCCAATGGGACAAGATCACGGTGCCTCTCCTGACCGCCGCCAACTGGGGAGGGCATGGTCTACACGCTCGCGGGAACTTCGAAGGTTTCTACCGGTCGGCAACAGGGGACAAGTGGCTCGAAGCCCACGGAATCGAACATTGGACCCACTTCTACACCGACTACGGAAGAGAGCTGCAGCTGCGGTTCTTCGATCACTTCCTCAAGGGCGACGACAACGGCTGGGATAGTCAACCGCGGGTCAAACTCCAGGTTCGTCATCCCCAAGAAGTCTTCGTGGAACGCCACGAGAACGATTGGCCGATCGCCCGCACCCAGTGGACCGAGTTCTACCTGCATGCCGACCTAACCCTGCGTCCGGAGCCCCCCGCCCAGACCGCCACGCTCGAGTTTGCAGCAATGGGTGATGGCCTCCAATTCCGTTCGGCGCCATTGACGGAACCGACTGAATTTACAGGGCCAGCGGCTGCCAAGCTGTGGGTCTCTTCGACCACCGAGGACGCCGATCTATTTTTGACCCTCCAGGTCTTCGATCCGGACGGACAGGAGATCACTTTCCAGGGGGCACTTGACCCGCACACCCCGATCGGTCACGGTTGGCTGAGGGCGTCCCACCGCCGGCTCGATGTCGATCTGTCGAAACCGTGGCGGCCCTACCACCCCCACGATGAGCGAGAGCCCCTTTCGCCCGATGAGATCTACGAGCTGGATGTGGAGATTTGGCCGACCTCAATAGTGGTGCCGGCCGGATACACGGTGGCGCTCTGGGTACGAGGATGTGACTACATCTACGAGGGTGACGACGAAACCAACACGTCCAATATCGCCAGCTTCAAGAATCGGTTCACCGGCGTCGGACCGTTCCTTCACAACGATGAGCGAGACCGGCCGCCCGAGATCTTCGACGGCACCACCACGTTGCACCTCGGTCCGACCACGCCGGCCCACCTCCTGGCTCCAATAGTGCCTCCGGCATGATCCTCCCCACTATCGGGCTTGTCGCCGGCCAGGCTGCGGAGCGGCATTCGCCATGACCGACCGCGCCCGCGCCCGTTTTGGGCGAGAAGCGATCGTCACGATCGCGGTCGGGGCGGCCATCGTGTTTCTCGCTATGGGTGTGCGGCAATCGTTCGGTCTCTTCCTGGCGCCCGTTTCGGACGGCCTGGGCACGGGCCGGGCCACCTTCAGCGTGGCAATGGCGATCCAGAACATCATGCTCGGTCTGCCTCTGGCCGGGATTCTGGCCGACCGCCTCGGGTCGCGCCGGGTAGCCGCCGTCGGAGGTTTGGTGTACGCGGCCGCCATGGTGGTCGTGGCGCGGTGGGCGTCAACGACCGGTTTGTTTGTGGGCTTGGGTCTGACCGCCGGATTGGCCCTGAGTGCTACCTCCTATGTGGTCGTGCTCGGGGCGGTCGGCCGGGTGGTTCCTCCGCACCGACGGGCGTCCGCCTTCGGCATCATCACGGCCTTCGGGTCGCTTGGCATGTTCGCCATGATTCCTGTTTCGCAGGGACTGATCAGCGCCTTCGGGTGGAGCGACGCGTTCTTGGGGCTGGCGGTGATCACCGGCCTGATCTCGCTGCTGGCCCTTCGGTTACCGGCATCCGAAATACGAAACTCTCCCCAAGCCGAGGTCGAAGAACCTTTCATCGAGATCCTCCGGCGAGCCCGGACAAACCGTAGCTACCTGCTGTTGGTCGCCGGGTTCTTCGTATGCGGATTCCATGTCTCCTTCATCTCGACTCATTTGCCTGCCTACCTATCCGATGGAGGAATCTCGACCGGCTCGATCACCGCCGCCTTGGCGCTCATCGGCCTGATGAACATCGTCGGATCATCGACGTTCGGACTTCTGGGCGATCGCTACCGGAAACGCACGCTGCTCAGCGTCTTGTACTTCTCGCGCGCGGTGCTCTTCGTGCTCTTCCTGACGGTGCCCCTCACCAACACCAGTGCCGTTGCCTTCGGGGCAATTATGGGTTTCTTGTGGCTCGGCACCGTCCCGCTCACCTCAGGCACCGTTGCCACTCTTTTTGGAGTTCGGTATCTGGCAACGCTCTACGGAGTCGTATTCCTGAGCCATCAAGTGGGGGCGTTCCTGGGCGTGTGGCTGGGAGGAGTTGTCTACGATTCGACCGGGAGTTACGACACGGTGTGGATTATTGCCATCGTGCTGGGAGTGACCTCCGCGCTGATTCATCTACCCATCGACGACCGGCAACCAGCGGCCGACATACGGCCGCAGAAATTGTGAGGAGTTCATGACGATTGGAATCATCGGATTAGGAGTGATGGGCACAGCCGTCGCCGGTCACCTGCTCGAGGCCGGGTATACAGTGCGGGGATTCGACACCAATCCGAACCAGGTCGATTCACTTGCGAGATTGGGCGGAGTGCCGGAGCCGTCCTCGGCTGCCGTCGCCGCCCAATCAGAGATCGTGCTGTTGTGGCTTCCCAGCGTGGACGCCCTCGAAACAGCCACCACCGCTATTGCCCAGGGCGCCCACGACGGCTTGCTCGTGATCGAGATGGGAACTCTCCCTCTCGTGGCCAAAACGGCGGCCAGGGACAGGCTGGCGGCCATGGGGGTCGAGCTGCTGGATGCCCCCGTCAGCGGAACGGGGCACCAGGCAGCCGACGCCACCCTGGTGATCTTCGCCTCCGGGTCGGCGGCAGGCTTCGAGAAGGCGAAACCGGTCTTCGAGGTGATCGGCAAGGCCTCGTACCACTTCCCCGAATTCGGGCACGGGTCCGTGATGAAGTACATCGCCAACCTGCTGGTCACCGTCCACAACCTGGCCGCCGCCGAAGCCCACGTGCTCGGTATCGCCGCCGGTCTCGATCCGGCTCTAGTCCAGCAGGTAATGAGTGACGGAGTAGGAGCTTCGCGGATGCTTGACATCCGAGGGCCGATGATGGTCGCAGACCGCTATGAGCCTCCAGCCGGGAGGTTGGACATCATCCTGAAGGACGCAGGCATCATCAAGGACTATGCCGAGAGCCGGGGAGCCCCGACCCCCCTCCTCGACGCCGCACTCCCCGTGTACGGGGAGGCGTCCCGCCAGGGGCTGGGCGGGCTGGATGCCGCGGCGGTGTGCCGGTACCTCGAAGAGCTCGGCAACGTCAACCGGGCGGACCACGATCGGTAAAAGAAGACACCCTCTGGTCGGCTACTTGCGTTTCGCTTTCCTCGGGTAAGCCTCATAGTCGAAGGCATCACCGTTCAGCACCACCGTCTTGTGGATGGGGACGGGTTCCTTCAGGGCGGCTTCGGCGTAGCAACCCCCCTCCGCGTTGCGGACGACGGCTGCGATCAGAGCCGGGTCGTCGTCCGAATCGATCTCCGTTCTGACCTCAACCGAGTGACACTTCGAGGTGATCGTGCCCGCGAAGACCGATCCTTCGCTCGTCCAGTGTGCACGCACCTCGCAGCGGATGTCACCAAACTGCGCTTTCAACATTCGTCCGTACCGGACGATCTGAGTCAGCATTCACAAGCCGACCGCCGCAGTGAAGTAGTCGAGGGGAGCAGGCGCCTCGTCGGTCCCGGTCATGTGCTCCGGTTCGTCGCTGATGAACGTGAACTGGCGGACCTGGGCCTGATGCTCCATCCCGGCGAGGTTGTGGGTTTCGGCTTTGACGGTCACAACCCGGTGCAAGATGTCGGGGTCTACCCCCGGCGGCAGCCGTGACTCATCGCTCATCGTTTGCTCCCTCCTCGGGTTTGGCTGCAGACTCTAGGCGATGGGCCCGACCCTGAATCACTGGGCCGTCCATCCCCCATCGACGTACACCGTGGTCCCGGTCGTAAACGAAGCTTCGGCCGAGAGCAGGTACACCGCGGCTCCCACCAGCTCCTGCGGTTGTCCCATTCTCCCCATCGGAGTCCGCGCATTCGTGGCTTCGAGCATCTGCGGATCATCCCAGCGGGGGCGGGTCATCTCGGTCACGATCGCTCCCGGCCCAATCGCATTCACCCGAATGCTGTGCGCAGCCAGATCGAGCGCCATGCCCCGGGTCAGTAAATTGACACCACCCTTCGAAGCCAAATAGTGAACGCGGTTGGGCGCCCCAACCCAACCCAG
>JAHEDM010000222.1 GCA_024641205.1 Actinomycetes bacterium | reverse complement strand
GCATCGCCGTGGGCCTCCGGTACCATCCCTCCATGGGCAAGAACGGTTGGCGGGCATGAGCAACTGGCGGTCGGCCCTGATCGCCGCCACGGTGGGCGGGCTCATCCTGCTGGCGGGTTTTCTGATCGAGCGAGCACCCGACGACGGGGCCACGCCGCCAACCAGCCCCGACTCGACAAGCGAGGCTGTGCTCGCTTGCCCGGCGGCGCTCATGCCCGCTTGTGCCGCCCTGGCTGCCGAGCTGGGATCAACCGTCCGGTCCTACCTTGCCGGTAGCGACCCCGGCCCGGGAACGGTGGTGATCGCTCCCGCCGATGACATTCCCGCCGAACTGGAGACAGGCGAAGTCGCCGCCCGCTCCCCTATCGCCATCGCCGTATGGCAGGACCGTGAAGGCGTCTTGAAGACTCACTGCGGCGGAACGGTGGACCTCGCCTGTCTCTCCTCTGCATTCGGCGAATCCTGGCGCGACCTCGGCGGCCTGGATAGCTGGGGCGACTTCAAGCTGGGTCTCGCCGACGCCACAGCCTCGGAGGCCGGTTTGGCGGCCTGGCGGGCCATCGCATCCTCCGGGGTCCCCGCCGAACTCGACGCCGCCCTCCGCCTGACATCCGCCGACGACGCGGAGCTGATGGCCGATCTGCTCCTCTTCGGTACGGCCCGGGCGGATGCGGTTGTCACGACCGAAGTGGCGATTGCCGGACAGCTGCAGAACGCCCCGGGTCGCGGGGGACGGCTGGTGGTGTGGTACCCCGATCCGGCACCCTGGGTGACATATGTGGTGGCAACCAGTGGTGGAAAGGGCACGGACGACTTGATCGCCGACCTCCTGGACGGCGATCTGCAATCCAAGCTCGGTACGTTCGGCTTGCGCCCCGCCCGGGGTGAAGCCGCCGGGCTCCCGGAAGGTTTGGGAGTGCCGGGTATCGCGCTGCCGGACCTCGACGAGACGAAGCGGACCACCCTGCTCGATGCCTGGAACGGCCTACGATGAAACCAGCCAAGGGAGGATCCGTGAAACGTATCGGCGTCGTCCTCGTGTTGTGTTCTCTGGTGAGCGGGTGTGTCGAGGGGTCGGCGCGCACGACGTCGGGAGACGACGGAACTCCGACAGTCCCGGCCGGATGCCGGGAGGTGCCTGCGGCCGTCTCATCCGAGAAGGTGACCCTTCTGACCGACCTCGCCGAAGCTTTCAACGCTACCGAGCCCACCTTCGACGGTCAGTGTGTCGCCATCACCATCTACCGAGTGGCGTCGGGCCGGGCAGCCAAGCTATTGGCCGAGGGCTGGCCGACCGAGGGCTCGGCCCCGCCGCCTGTGTTGTGGAGCCCGGCCTCCGGTGCTTGGGGAGCGCTGGTCAATCACCGTTTGGAGCTGGCCGGTACCGACCCGATCGCCAACGATTCCCGGCGGATCATGCTCACTCCCCTTGTCCTGGCCATGCCCAAACCAATGGCGGAGGCGATGGGTTGGCCTGAAGCCGACATTGGCTGGTCCGACATTCTCGCGCTCGCTCAGGACCCGGAGGGTTGGGGGGCGTTCGGGCATCCCGAGTGGGGCCCATTCCGATTGGGCAAGACAAACCCGAACTTCTCTACTTCGGGCCTTTCGGCAACGATCGCTACGTTCTACGCGGCGACCGGAAAGACCGCCGGACTCACGCTCGATGACGTTGGCAGCGCATCGGTGGGTGCTTTCGTTCGGGGGGTGGAGTCCGCCACCGTGCACTACGGGGACACCACCCTGACGTTCCTCGACAACATGCTGAAGGAAGACCTGGCCGGCCGACCGCTCTCCTATGCGTCGGCGGCGGCTGTGGAAGAAGTCAGCATCATCGCGTACAACCGGGGCGACCCGGCCGATACCGGAGCGGAGGATCTCACTCCCCCAAACGTGCCCTTGGTGGCGATCTATCCGAAAGAAGGCACCGTCTTCTCAGACAATCCGGCGTTCGTGCTCGACGCCCCCTGGGTGGACGATATCTCCCGCCGGGCGGCGGAGGCGTTCCGGTCGTTCGTCGTCGACGACCCGGAGATCCAGGCACGGGTTCTCGAGTTCGGGTTCCGTCCCGGCAACCCTGCCGTGGCGGTTGGCGATCCGATTTCCCCGGCCAATGGGCTCAACCCGTCCCAACCCGAGACCGAGTTGCAGGTGCCGGACCCGGCGGTGCTCGCTGCGTTGGTTGACGGCTGGGAGACCTACCGAAAGACCGCCCGGGTGATCATGGTCATCGACGTGAGCGGCTCGATGGGCGATCTGGGCGGTGAAGGTTTCTCGAAGCTGGACCTGGCCAAACAGGCCGTGGCGGCCAGCCTGGACCAATTCAAATCGGAGGACGAGGTGGGGCTATGGGTTTTCTCGACGAGCCTCGATGGGGATCGCGACTACCTGCAACTGGTTCCGCCTGCGCCGCTTCAGCAAACCAAAATCCAGATCCGCAGCTCCGTCGATAGCCTCATCGCCGACGGTGGCACCGGTCTGTACGACAGCACGCGGGCCGCCGTACAGGCGGTACGGGACGGATTCGACCAGACCAAGATCAACGCGGTCATCCTGCTCACGGACGGCAAGTGTGATGATGACCCACCCGGCTGTGAGCTCGAGCCTCTGCTGCGGTTCCTGTCTTCTTCGGAGCGGGACGTGGTCCGGGTGTTTCCGGTCGCCTACGGCGCCGATGCCAACATTGCCGAGCTTCAGGCGATCGCCGACGCCACCTCAGCCCGCCTCTACAAGGCGACCGACCCCCTCACGATCGAGGAGGTGTTCGAGCAGGTGGTGTCGAACTTCTGATGACCCGACGAGCCGTATTTCGCTGGAATCCCCGAATCCGTCGCAGTCGGCGTCTGCTCAAGGCAACTACTTCCCCGACCGGCCTGGTCACCGGCGGAGCTGTTGCGGCCATCGGCCTGGCCATCGGGATCGGGACTCCCTGGCTGGTCGGAGCAGGGTTGGCTGCCTGGCTCACCTCGGTGGTGCTGCATTTGCGCGACCCGAAGCTGCTCGGTTCGCTGCTTGCCCCCGAATTCGACCGCGATTTGTCCGCCCTCGATGACCAGCACCTCCCTGCGATGGTCGCCGCCCTCACTGCCCGCGATCGTTTCGAAGCGGCGGCCGCAGACATGCCGGGACACGACGAGTTCGCCGGCATGAGGGCGCGGGTAACCGAAGTGCTCCACCGCCTGTACGACTCGGTCGTTTGGACCCAACGGGCCGACCGTTTCTTGGCCTCAGTGGATGAAGAGTCCCTCACCAGCCGAATCCGCGACCTACCCCCCACGTCGCCGGTGGTGACCGAGCTCGCCGAGCAAGCCACCGAGATCGCGGGGGTCCGTCAACGCCACAAGGAGACCGCGGCCCGCATAGCCGCCGGTGTCACCGGAATCGAAACTCTGGCCCTCAAGATGGGCAGCCTCGCCCTGGGTGCGGCCGTTAGCTCCAGCGAGGCCGTGCCGGCCGAGGAGGTACGAGCCCTCCAGGAAGAGCTGGATGCCTACGCCGGGGGTCTGGAGGAGATCGAGCAGGATCTCAGGCGCGCCCTTCCCCCGACCCCGGCTTGAGCGACCAGAGGAGGAGGGGCCTTCCGGTGGGCGCTACATCGGCCTGGATCTGCCCATCCACTCCTGACCCCCTGCCCGGCGCGGCGCCGCCCTCCATCCGTTACCGATTATGCGCCCGCCGATCGCGGCCTTCGATAGTGTCAGCAGAACCTCGAGCCCCTTGATCATGGCGGCGATCTTCCCGTCCTGCAGGTGAAGCTGATTGGCTCTCGAG
This sequence comes from Actinomycetes bacterium, assembly GCA_024641205.1. Lineage (GTDB taxonomy): Bacteria > Actinomycetota > Acidimicrobiia > Spongiisociales > UBA4744 > UBA4744. Next base: position 988 of record JAHEDM010000222.1, on the reverse strand, counting down.
CAGCCGCCCTGGTCGGGTGATCTGGTCCGTCAGGCAGTGCCGTCCCTTGGCCGTTGTTCTTCCGGAGGATCCGGCTCGACGTTGACCTGAACGGCGGGCCCGCCTCCTGCCATCGACCCGACCAGGTAGGCGATGAGTACCACGAGGAAGATCTGTCCGACCAGTGTCTCCACGATGATCAGAGCTCGCCCAATGTCGCCGGCCGGGGTGAGGTCTCCGTAGCCCAGGGTGAGCATGGTCACGAAACTGAAATAGAGGTAGTCACTCGCCGCTTGCGACGGACCCTGGGCAAAGAAAGGATCACCACCAAACAGATCGACCGCCGTGTACAAGTAGGCAAAGAACAGCCCCAGCTGGAGATATGCACAAAGTGCGGCCGTGACGTCCGGCAAACCGAATGTTCTGCGCAGAAATACCCGCCGCACGAGAAGCGGGGGTCCGATCAACATCACAAACGCAACCAGCACTGTACTGACCGCTTTAACGGGGGAAACAACCGAAGTGCTCGCCCATGACATGGCCACACCGAGACCGCCCGCTCCGAGCACCACTACGCGAACGAGAGTGGCGCCGGCGCCGACGGCTCGCAGGGTCGTCAACACCGAGGCCACCGCCAGGATGTACGAGAAGAGGCGGGCCAGCCCACTATCAGATATGAACGGTGTGATGAACACGAGCGCGATCAGCTGCAAGAACAAGAGGGCAAAACGGTCCGTGGGGGGCCGGCCCGCTAGAAACGCCTTTATGCCTTCGCGAACAGCCAAATCTTGCTCCGGTTAGGCCACTGTTCGGTCCGCCAATGTAGCGATCCGCGACCCGATTTCGGGTGATGGTAGCGGCGGCGGCAGATGCTGCGCCGACCGGTCAATTGCCCAAGCTGTCGGCCACTGCCTTGTCATTGCATCTCATCAGGCGCCGTCCGCGCCGATCTCGATGCCGAGGCAGGGTGGCCTTGGTACTGACGCTGATAGTGGAACGGGTTTTCGTG
>JAHEDM010000221.1 GCA_024641205.1 Actinomycetes bacterium | reverse complement strand
TTCGGTTACCTCCACGTCGGCAGAGCCAACCCCCTCGAAGAACTTGGCGGCGCGAGAGATCTTATTCGCCGCCAACTCCCGAAATCGGTCTTCGATCTGGAAATTCCGCCCATGCATCTTGACGTCCAAGATCAACCTCCTGAATTGGGGCACCCACAGGTGGGCCGACCCGAGAGGCCAGGACGAGAGGAGCCGTTGAATTGGCTTCGCCCCGCCGCTTCGAATCGGATCACGCGACAACTCTACCTGCCGAAGTCGCCGTCATACCGGAGATTGCAGAATCCCCAACGGCCGCACGGGCAGCCGACAGAGTCGCGCCGGTCGTGAGGACGTCGTCAACCAGGATGAGCGGACCGAGTGGAACCGGGCGGGCCCGAAAACGAATCGAGGTTCGCCCCGCCCGCCCCACCCCTGCGTGACCGGCGGCCCACAGCGGCCGAAGTAGCACTTCTGCTCGTGCCAATCCCGTGATGGCCGCCAGAGCATGGGTCAACTCCAGAGCCGGGTCAACGCCGTACTTCCAGGTTCGAAAGACCGCCCTCCGAACGGGAACCAAGGTGCCCCTGTCGCCTTCCAGCAATTCGGCCATCCGCTCGGCAAGCGGACCGGCTGCCTGGACGATCCCCTGGTACTTCAAACGATGCACGAGCACCCGGGCCGGGCCGTCATGCACGAAGCCGGACCGGACCGGCAAACCTCCGGGAAGGCGCTTCCGCCCGGCCGGGACGAGCCGATGCCGGCAGGAGTCACAGAGCGTTTCGCCTCCGGCTTTCAAACACACCAGGCAGACCATGGTGGGAAAGATACGGGCTCCTACCGACAGAATCTCGTGACATGACCACCCAGAGTGGCTAAATTGGGGTCGGGCATCACGCTGGGAGGCGAAATGGACGGAACTGTTGCATTCAACCGGGAGCGGCAAAGACTACGCAGGCTGCGAAAACTAGCCACGGTGCTGGCCGTAGTCACAGTCTGGATGTGGTGGCGGATTGCCAATGGTGAGACACCCTGGCCGGCCTTCCCCCAACTGTCCGACGAGGCACTGTTCTGGCTCCCGGGCATCCTCATTGTCGGGATGCTGGCGGCGGTCATGGTGGTTCCCATGTTGGGCAACTCCCGTTCACCTCACGTGATCTTCCGCTCCGAACAGCTCGAAACCACGTTTGCAGATGTGAAAGGGTTGGGTCGTGTCCTCGACGAGGTTGGCCACACCATGCGGGTGTTGTTGGACCACGACACACTGAGAAACGTTATGGGCGGTTCGCCCCGCCGGGGGGTCCTGTTTGAGGGCCCGCCCGGTACCGGAAAAACCCATGTTGCCAAGGCCATGGCCAAGGAGGCTGGCGTCCCGTTCCTGTTCGTCTCTGCGACCGCTTTTCAGAGTATGTGGTTCGGCATGACGGCTCGCAAGATCCGGGCGTTTTTCAGGGCCCTTCGCAAGGCTGCCCGCCGGGAGGGCGGCGCGATCGGTTTCATCGAGGAAATCGACGCCATCGGATTGAGCCGTTCGAGCGGGAACGAAATGTCGACGACCGGGACGAAGATGGTCGACCGATCGGTGAACAATGGGACGGGCGGCATGGTCAATGAGCTCCTGATCCAGATGCAGAGCTTCGACGAGCCGACCACGCGCATGAAGCTCGTTGGGCGCTTCAAGGATCTCGTCAATCAGTTCTTGCCCGAACACCGACGGTTCTCCAAGCAAGTTGCTCCTTACGCCAATGTCCTCTTGATAGCAGCTACCAACCGGGCCGAGGCTCTCGATGCAGCTCTTCTCCGGCCGGGCCGTTTCGATCGTTCGCTGCACTTCGGCTTGCCCAGCCTCAGCGGACGTCGAGAACTCATCGACTATTTCCTCGGCAGCAAGGCCCACACGTCGGAACTCGATACGGATCAGGCAAGAAACGAGCTGGCTTCGGCCACGCTCGGATACTCTCCCGCATCGCTCGAGCGGCTCTTCGATGAAGCGCTGCTGCTCGCGCTGCGGGCCGAGCGCCCCAGCCTGTCGACCGAGGACGTACACATCGCCCGACTGGAGATCGAGATTGGTCTACCCGAACCGATCGACTATCCAGCCGAAGAGGCGCGGACGATCGCCGTGCACGAGGCCGGTCACGCCACGATGGCCCACCTGGTCGGAAAAGGTCGCCGGCTCGAGATGCTCTCGATCATCAAACGAAAGGAGGCGCTCGGATTCCTGGCTCACCGTCTCATCGACGAGCGCCATACCCAGCGCCGGAGCGAATTGATCGCTTTGATCCAGATCTCGCTGGGAGGGATGGTCGCTGAGGAGCTGTTCTTCGGCGAGTCCGGCACCGGCCCGGCCGGGGATCTCTCAGCCGCAACACAAGTCGCCGCAGAAATGGTCGGTTCGCTTGGTTTGGGAGGTTCGCTGGTTTCGTTCCGTGCCCTCGACAACGGACCACTCGGCGGAAATCTGGTCGCAAAAGTCCTGGCCGACGTTCAGGGAAGGGCATCGGTTGAAAGCATCCTGGCCGAAAACAAGGGGGACGTCGGCCGCCTCCTCGCTCAGAACCGCCACATTGTCGAAGCACTCCGAGATGCGTTGTTGACCCGCCACGAGCTGATCGGAGATGAGATCCTCGACGTGATCCGAGAGGCAGAAACAGCCCGGACCGGTGATGCGGTAGCGATCATTGATCTACGGGGAGTCAGTAGTCAGTAGTAACCAGCAACCAGCAACCAGCAACCGCAGCGTCCTGGCCGGCAGCGAAGCGGCCTGGATACTGGGAGCTGCGAGGCTCTTCTACGTTCCTTCTTTCCAGGTGGCGAGGTAGGCCACCTGCTCCTCGGTCAGGACTTCCAGGCCACCGCCAAGGTGGGCGAGTTTGATTCTGGCCACCTCTTGATCCAACTCCCCGGGCAGGGTGTAGACCCCCGGTTTTAGGTCACCTGCGCCCTTCACCAACCATTCGGCCGCGAGGGCTTGATCCGAGAACGACATGTCCATGACGTCGGCTGGATGGCCTTCCGCCGCGCTCAGGTTGACCAGACGACCCTCGGCGGCCACCAGCAGTCTTCGCCCATCCTCCAAAACGAACTCCTCCAGGTTCTCCCGAACCGGCCGGCGCTCCGCCGCCCTAGCTACCAAGACCGGCAGATCGATTTCGACATCGAAGTGGCCGGCGTTGGCGAGGATGGCCCCATCCTTCATACGATCGAAATGCCGATCGCGGAGTACGTGCTTGTTGCCGGTCACGGTCACGAACACATCGCCGACCGAGGCGGCGTCGTCCGCAGTGAGCACCTGATAGCCATCCATGGCTGCTTCCAGAGCGCGCACGGCGTCCACTTCGACGACAACCACTTTTGCGCCCATCCCGTCGGCCCGATCGGCGACTCCCCGGCCACAGTCTCCGTACCCCACGACCACCACGGTGGACCCGGCCAGAAGAACATTCGAAGCTCTGAGGATGCCATCCATACACGATTGACCGGTTCCATAGCGGTTGTCAAAGAGGTGCTTTGTGGCGCTGTCGTTGACCGCAACCACCGGCAGCCGAAGGGTCCCATCTCCGGCCATCGCCCGCAAACGGATAACGCCCGTCGTCGTTTCTTCCGTCGAACCGATCGGTTCCAGGTCGGTCCGATCAGTGTGGAGCACGGTAACCAGGTCTGCGCCGTCGTCCATGGTGATGTCCGGCTTGGTATCGAGAACCGCGTGGATATGTTGGTAGTAGCGCTCGTTGTCCTCTCCCCGAACGGCAAAAACGGGTATACCCTCTTCGACCAGCGCGGCGGCAACATCGTCCTGGGTTGACAGCGGATTGGAGGCGCACAGGACCACATCCGCGCCACCGTCGCGCAGCGCCAACATCAGGTTGGCGGTCTCGGCCGTGACATGCAGACAGGCAGCGACCCGCCGACCGGCCAATGGCTGCTCCTGGCGGAACCGCTCCCGGATAGTGCCGAGCACGGGCATGCGACGCCCGGCCCATGCCATGCGGCGGGCCCCTACGGCTGCCAAATCCAGATCGGCGATGTCGTATTCCATGATCACTCCTCGTTGAGTAGAACCTTGAGATGTTCGATGACTTCGACCGGCACCGGGTCAACACCCTCCTGCTCGGCCAGGTGGACAGACAACATATCGCCGATCAGCGCCAAGCCGGCCATCCGAGCGAGACGGGACTCTCCTTGCGACCACACTTCTCCGATCGCCGGCACGCTCCCCGCAATCAGGCTCGCGGTGAGGGCGAACCGGCGCTGCACCTGAGGGTGCTCGTCACGATCGCGGAGACTCACGATGCCAACCGATCTGCGGGTCAGCGCCTCCAATGCGGTCCAACCAACGATTTCGTTGTGGTCGAGTTCCGGCAGCACGGACCAAAAGGCTGGTCGCTTGCCGTTCTCATTGATCTGCGTCTTCCATCGTTGCGCCACTGGAGTCGTCAGGCCACTAGAACCGTATATGAGAGAGATACGGCCGGCCAATCCCTCCGCCAGGTCGCCGGCCAATTGTCCGGCTGGACCGGTCGGGCCGTCTCCCCACAACTCGCCGACTACGGAGGCAGCCTCGTTGAGCGCGTCGATTTGTGGCTCGGCGATACCCGCAGATTCCAACAGCCGAAGCACGCTCCCGGTCAGATAGCCAAGTGCCGCGCGGGGTTGCAGCCCGGTCGGCACCCGGACGATAGGGAGATTCCCGTGGTCGGCCAGGTCACCAAGGACTCCACCCCCGGCGACCACGGCGACCGGCAACTCGAGGGCCAGCGCCTCGTCTACCGTCGAGCGAGTCT
>JAHEDM010000220.1 GCA_024641205.1 Actinomycetes bacterium | reverse complement strand
CGCTTTGAGATGCAGCTCCGATGTCACCGGCAGTTCTTCGTCCAGCATGGCCGCCACCTCGCCGATCAGTGGCCCGGCCGCATTCACCAGCGACCCGGTCTGTATGACCTCCCCGTTTTCGAGCGTGACGGATTGCACGTGATCGGCGCGGGTCCCGACCGCGACCGCCCTGTGTGGCACGAAGGTGAGTCCGGCGTTCTTCGCCTGCTCGAGCAAGAAAACCCCGAGCTGTTGGGCGCTCAACCAGCCTGCGCGGCGGGTGTGTAGCACAGCGATGGCTCGATCCGTCAGGTAGGGAAAGTGCTCTTCGATCTGGGACGGGTCGAGAATCAGGTCGGCCCCATCGGTCGGAACCGCCGGCTCGTAGGACGGACCGGGGGAATCAGAACGATAGATCCGCAGTGGCCCGGCCCCCAGGTCGGATATGTGGCGCGCGGATTCCTCCCATACCCGAGCCCTTTCCGGATCGGCGGTGACATAGAGGTAGCCGCGCCGGTTCATCCGAAACGCGTTCGCGCTTTGGTCGGCCCACTCGTCGAGGAGATCGATCGAACGGTTCATCAATCCGACCATCGGAGCGTTTGGCCACCAGTTGCGATAACACTCGGTCGACTTATCCGAGGTGAGGGTGAGTGGCGGCCGTGGATCGCACAGCACGACCCGCTCGACGCGCAGTTCGACCTTGAGGTGGTAGGCCGTCGCCACCCCGATGATCCCCGCTCCACACACCACAACGTCGGCCGATGACATGGTTCTTTAGTATCCGGTATCCGGCATCCGGTATCCAGTACTCAGGTGGTCCTAGCCGAACGCTTCACGAGCGAATGCTCGAACCGACTCGCTGAATGCTTCCGGCTGGGTCAGCGAACAGGAATGACCGGCGTCGGAGACTATCTCGACTCGCGCCCCGGCGGCGGCGGCCAGGGCGGCCTCTTCCTTGCGGTTCACCGTGTCCCGTTCACCATTGAGGAGCAGGATCGGGCCGGGGAAGCGGGACGCCAGCGCGTAGTAGTCGCGACCCGGGATGCCTCGCAACGAATCCGCCGCACCACGCATAGAGAGCGGCTCGGCCAGGATATCGTCGGCCAGATCGGGCGGCAGCAGGTTGCGCATCGATGCCTCTGCCTTGCCGCTCATGCGGCCGGCCATCAACCCGAACACGTATCCGTAGAGCTTGGTGGACAAGCCGCCCCAGCCGCGATACGAGGCGCTGGCTCCGGAGAGAACCAGGCCTCGTACCTGATCCGGCCAGCGGTCCGCTAACGCCATCGCCACATACCCGCCACCAGATAGGCCGACCAGCAGGGCCTCGCCACCGGCATGCCGGTCGAGCGCGTCGCGGGCGGCTGCGGCGGCCGTGTCGATCCGAAAGGGCTCGGCGCGACGAAACCCATGTCCCGGCAGATCGATGGAGATGGTCCTGAACTCGTCCGACAAGAGCCGGTGCTGTGGGAGCCACATCAACCGGCTGGCTCCTGCGCCGTGGAGAAAGAGAATCGAACGGGGGTTTTTTTGCCCGAAGATCTCCACCCCGGCCGTCATGATTGACCCCCCGGCACCGAGGTTCGGTACACGGCCCCAGCCAGGCCGAACATGGGCCCTACCCCGCTCGAGGCCGCGAACTCATCGGCCAGAGTCTCGAGCCGCTCGGCGAACTCTGCAGCCCGAGCTTCGGGCATTCGAACCGAGTACAAGCGTCTTCTCTCTGCGAATGGTTGCTCGGCCGCCGGCGCCACCTCCCGGGCAGCTTGCTCGAACAGAAACACAAGGGGGTCAGAATCGCTGCGGCCGGACAGCCGGATCCGCAGGCGATCGTAGGTGAGACCATAGAGCTTCTCCGTCACAGCCCGCACCGGTCTCTCTTCGACGACTTCGATGAGCCCATGCCGTTTCAACACCTTGAGATGATGGCCGACTTTGCCGTGGGTCATGTCGAGCAGTCCGGCCAGCTGCTTGGCGCTGGCGGGACGATCGTCCAGCACCTGGAGGATCTTGGTGCGGGTGGGGTCGGCAATTGCCTTCAGCTGTTCCGCCCCGGTCAAGACGAGCTCCTGATCTTTATTGGCTGTCATAACAGTATGTAATGGTAATCCATTGCATACTGCGATCGCAACCAACGCGATTAGTGTCCCTTTGTGACCGAACCGTCCTCCCCTGCCACAGCCGAAAGTCTCATCAACTACCTCGACGTTCTCGGCATCGAGACCAGCACCGTTGAGCATCCGGCCGTCTTCACCGTCGAAGAAGCGCGCCGCCTGCGAGGCAACCTGCCGGGCGCCCATTCCAAGAGCCTGTTTCTCAGGAACAAGAAGGGTCGCATGTGGCTGGTGGTGACTCTCGAGGATCGGACCATCGACCTGAAAGACCTCGGGGACCGACTCGGCGCCGGACGCCTCTCTTTTGGCAGCGCCGACCGGCTGATGCGCTATCTCGGAGTGATCCCGGGGGCCGTCACCCCGTTCGCGACCATCAACGACCATGCGGGGGTCGTGCATGTTGCCCTCGACCGCTCCATGATGGAAATGGAACCGCTCAACTTCCATCCCCTCGACAACACCAAGACAACCGCCATTTCGGCCGATGGTCTGCGTCGCTTTCTCGAGGCCACCGGGCACACTCCACAATTATTGGAGTTCTAATACTTTCTTTGCAGCCGGCGGGTCGGCATCATGTGAGCTGTTCCTAGGGGGCAATGTGCGACGCACGTGGCGATGGGTAGTTCTGGTCATCCTGGCGGTGGTGATCGCAGCAGCGATCTGGTTCCTCATCCCGCTCGGTCCTCTCGACGGAGCAGAGGACTCGCTGAGGAGCGGCGAAAATGTGCTTGTCGACGATGACCCCTGGCTGGCCTTCACGCCCATTGACGAGACCACCACCGGCCTGATCCTGTACCCGGGTGCCCGGGTAGACCCGGTCTCCTACGCCCCGGCCGCCCGGGCGATTGCCGAGGAAGGCTTTCTGACGGTGATCGTGCCGATGCCGCTCAACCTGGCGGTCCTTTCACCGAATCGGGCGGAGGAAGTCATCGCGGCCCACCCGGAAATCGAGACGTGGGCGATCGGAGGCCATTCCCTGGGCGGAGCCATGGCGGCCCAGTTTGCCAACACCCACCGCACCGTCATCCAGGGCGTTGTGTTGTGGGCCGCCTATCCCGGAGTGAACACCAGCCTCCGCAACGGAAACCAGGCTGTACAAGTGGTGTACGGGACCGGCGATTGCATCTCGACTCCCGAAGAGGTACTTGCCACGAAGAGCCGCCTCCCCGAAGACACGGAAATGGTGGCCATCCCGGGCGGCAATCACATGCAGTTCGGTTGGTATGAGGGCCAGATGGGGAGCTGCCCACCCTCGATCAGTCTCCAGGATCAGCAGGCGATGACCGTCGCGGCGGCAGTCGGATTCCTGCACGACCTCGATAGTTGACTCCGGGCCACCGTTCGAGCCCGTTCTTGCGTGAGTTTGCTGCGGTATCAGGAGCTTTCTCACGCCAGTTCGGGATTGAGTGACCCCTAAGCCAGCAACAGCTTCTCGAGTCGCCGGCCGGCGATCACCATGCCGACCACGCCCATGACCAGCAGGAAGGCAACGTGGCCGATGATCGTCCAGTCGAGGTTGCCAAGCGTCAGAGCGCGGATCACCGCCACCCCGTGGTAGAGCGGCGACGTCTGGGCGACCCATTGCAGCCACTCCGGGTAGACGTCGAGGGGATAGAACGTGGCTGAGAACAGAAAGAGCGGCAGGGTCACCAGCTGCACGAGGTCGAAGTCTTGCCAGCTCCGCATGAAAGATGTTGCCGCCATGCCGGCCGCGGCAAAAGCGAACCCGATCAGCAGGGCGGCCGGTAGCGCCAGAATTCCCCACATCGACGGCATGAGCCCCATCGCCACCATGACCACCATGAACCCGCCGGCGTAGAGAGCACCCCGGATCAACGACCAGGCGATTTCCCCGACCGCAATGTCGCCCGGCGCCATCGGTGTGGCAAGGATGGCATCGTAGGTCTTGGCGTACTTGAGCTTGAAGAAGATATTGAAAGTCGACTCGTACACGGCACCATTCATGGCAGCCGAGGCCAGCAGAGCCGGAGCGACGTAGGCTGCATACGGGATCGGGTTGCCATCGGGTCCGGTCACGTCACCAACCAGTTCACCGATCCCGATACCGATCGAGAACAAGTAGAACAACGGCTCGAAAAAGCCCGAGAACACAATCACCCAGGCCCGCCGGTAGACGAGGAAGTTCCGTTCGAGTAGGTGGCGGGCGCGCCGGCCGCCCAGCGCTGCGACCGGAACAACCCGCGAGATCAGCGTCCCCGAGGTCACTGGCGAAGCTTTCGGCTGAAGGTACGGAACGCGATCAGTGTGCCGCCAACGATCCACACCAGCAGGTAGCCGACATGGATGAGCGGTGACCAGGTGGTAGGTATCCCAAGCGCCAGGCTCCTGGCCAGTTCGACCCCGTGCCACAACGGCACGACATTGGCCAAAGGCTCGAGCCAATCGGGGAGCTGGGAGATGGGAAAGAACGTCCCGGAGAAGAGGAACATCGGAACGATCCCGAAACGGAACAGCGTCGAAAGGCCGGTGTCGCTGTCCAGGTACGCGGCATAGGCGGTCGTGGCGGCAGCGAAAGCGAGACCGGTCAATACGGCCGGCACGACCGCGGCCGCACCCGCCCAGGATTCCACCGCCCCGAACGCGGCCATGATCGCAACGAACACGACCGAGACGAACGTGAGCCGCACACCGACCCACCCCAGATGCCCCACGACCAGATCCCGAACCCCCACCGGCGTGG
>JAHEDM010000219.1 GCA_024641205.1 Actinomycetes bacterium | reverse complement strand
GCACATCGCATACGTCGGCTCCGGCCGGGTTCTCGGTCTCCACAGCGACACCGCCGCGGAAATCGAGGCTGAGGTTGAGGCCCTGTATCGCCAGGCTCAGTACCGACGCCACCAACATCACGGACGAGATGATCAGGAAGGTTCGACGAGCGCCGATGAAATCGTACGACGTCTCACCTCGATACAGGCGACCCATGAGGCTCATCACGCCACCTCACCGACCGGGCGCCCGCTGGCCCCTTCGATACTGAACCATCCCTCGGTTCCGAGCCTGGTGCGGGCCATGATCCATACCGCGTTCTTGGTGAAGTAGTACGCCACAATGATGTCCAGGAAGGTGGCGATCCCTAGGGTCAGGGCGAAGCCCTTCACCGGTCCAACGGCCAGCAACCACAACAGGACGGCAGCAAGTATCGATACCATGTCGGCCGTCAGAATGGTGTGAAAAGCGCGAGCAAAGCCTTCTTCCACGGCTGCGTTCAGCGTTCGTTTCGCCCGGATCTCCTCCTTGATGCGCTCATAGAACACAATGTAGGAGTCGGCGGTGATACCGATCGAAACGATGATGCCGGTGACGCCCGCCAATGTGAGGGTCGTACCGATGTAGCGGCTGAGCAGTCCAATGATCAAGAAAAGCAGTGAACCGAACACACTGAGGCCGACCACCGTCACCAGCCCGAGGGATCGGTAGTACAGAACCACGGCAAGAGCCACGAGGATCAGACCTCCAAGACCGGCCACCAAACCTGCGTTGAGCGAATCGGCGCCGAGTGTTGCAGAGACGTTCTGAACCTGATCGCGTTCGAAGGCCACCGGCAGCGAACCATACCGGAGCACTACCGCCAGGTCTTGCGCCTCCTGCTGCTGATTGTCTCCGGCACCCATCGTGATGACTGCCGACCCACCGCTGATACCGACGTTGGGATCGACATCATCGTTGACCTGTGGCGCCGAGACCACTTCTCCGTCGAGGACGATGGCGATCTGTCGCCGAGGATCCCCGATCGGATAGGAAGCCGCATCCTTGGTCAACTGCTGGAATTTGTCTGCGCCCTCGTTGGACAGGTCGAGTTGCACTTGCCACTGGGCGATGGAAGTGGATCCACCTGCGAATCCGGCCAGGGCGCTGTCGAGATCGGCACCGCTGAGTTGAGACGGTCCAACGTGATACACCCGGACGACCGACCCATTATCGGCGTACTCGGGTAGCCAGGCCTCCTGAGTGGGGTCGTCCTCGATGGTCAACCCGGTCTCGGGGTCAACGCCCGGCGGCAAGGTGGTTGTCGTGGTGGTCCCCTCGGTGGTAGTTGCCCCACCGACCGCCGTGGAGGTGGTGGTCAAGTCCGTGAGATCGGGGATGAGGAGAGGGCTCACCAGGAAGTTGGATTCGAGAACCGGGCGAAACGACAACTCACCCGTTTGACCGATGGCATCCAGCGCTCGTTCGCGATCGGTCACTCCGGGCAGCTGCACGATCACGTTGTAGTCGCCCGACTTCTGGATCTCCGGTTCCTGGACGCTCCCGAAACTCTCGATCCGGCGCTGCATCACCTCGATGGCCTTGTCGAGCACTTCGGGATCGGTGCCCTCCGGAGCTCGGAGCGTCACCGAAGTGCCACCCTTGAGATCGAGGCCGAGCACCGGTGTTATGCCGAAGGCCAGAGCGGCCGCGGCGCCTCCCCAGGCGATCGCCACCACCACCAGCAATGGAACGAGATGCCGTCGCACCGCTCAGTCCTGGTCGCTGGTCTTGGACCCGATGGCCCTGCGGGAGATGCGCATCTTGCCGTCCTCGAGCCGAAGAACGACCGAGTCCTCATCCATGGAATCGACGACGCCGTAGACGCCTCCAAAAGTCTGCACCCGGTCGCCGATTTGGAGCGACGACGCCATCTCCGTCTGTTTCTTGGCCCGGGATCGCTGGGGCCGGATCAACAAGAAGTAGAACATGGCGACCAGGAGGGCAAGGAAGATCAGTGACGAGTACTGGCTCGCGCCGGTGGTATCTGTTTGCAAAAGGATCACGAAAAACACCCTCTTCGAAATGGCAGCCCGCGGGGCGCGGGCCGGAGTGCATGGTAGCCATTACTTCGGGCTGGGTGAAAGTCTGCGAGCAATTGTCGCCGCGTGAAACTCGGCAAACCGACCGGCGGCAATGGCCGACCGCACGTCCTGCATGAGCCGCATCGTATAGGTGAGGTTGTGCAAACTGATCAGCCGGTGGATGCTGATTTCGCGAGTTGTGAGCAGATGGCGGAGGTAGGCGCGGCTGTACACCGTGCAGGTCAGACACGAGCAGCCGTCCTGGAGAGGCAGTTCCGAGAGCCGGTGTTCCGCTCGCTTCAGATTGAAATCACCGTCCGGGGTCAACACCCGCCCGTGCCGTGCCAGGCGGGTGGGCCACACACAGTCGAAAAGGTCGACACCTCGGGCCACTGCAGCGAGGACACCTTCCGAATCACCCAGCCCCATCGTGTAGCGAGGTTTGTCCGATGGGAGTTCTGCGATCACAACGTCGAGCGCGCGATTTCGATCTTCGGCCGACTCCCCAACGGAGAGACCGCCGATGCCGAAGCCGGGGAAATCCAGGGCAGCCGTGGCAGCGGCGCTGCGGGCGCGCAGCTCGTCGTCCGTCCCCCCCTGGACGATTCCAAACAACGCTTGGTCCGGTCTCGTGTGCACGGCCAGCGCTCGCTCGGCCCACCGCTGCGTTCGTTCCATCGCAGCTTCCACTTCGGGACGGGGCGCAGGTAGGCCGATGCAGACGTCGAGGACCATCGCAATGTCGGCTCCGAGATCCTCCTGGATCTTTACCGCCTCCTCCGGGGTTAGCTGCACATGAGTCCCGTCGTAGGTCGATTGGAAGGCCACTCCTTCTTCGTCGATACGCGGGTCGAGCGAGAACACTTGGTACCCACCGGAGTCCGTGAGCATGGCGCCACTCCATGCCATGAAGGTGTGCAAGCCGCCAAGTTCGGCAACCGCCGCCGCTCCTGGTCGCAGCATGAGATGGTACGTATTGGCCAGCACCATCTGGGAGCCGACCTCAATCAGATCCCTCGAATCGAGGGCCCGTACCGCCGCCCGGGTCCCGACCGGCATGAAGTTGGGTGTGGAAACGTCGCCGTGCGGGGTGGTCAATACTCCCAGGCGGGCCTTCCCGTCGGCCTTCTCAGTGCGATGCTCGACGGGTCCCGTCATGACTTCCGCTCTGCCAGCATCGCGTCCCCGAAGGACAGGAATCTGTAGCCGCGCGCCAGGGCGTGCGCGTAGGCCGTCCGCCAGGCGGGTCCCATGAAGGCAGCCATCATCACCACCAGTGTCGAGGCAGGGACATGGAAATTAGTGACCAGGAGATCCACGACCCCGAAACGGTAGCCGGGCGTGATGAACAGGTCGGAGGAACCGTCACCGGCCGTAACCTCCATCCCGTCAAAAGCGGTCTCCAGACTTCGCACCACCGTCGTCCCAACTGCCACTACCCGCCCACCGGTCTGGCGAGTCCGGGTGATGGCCGCCGCCGTTTCCGGAGGTATTGCATAGCGTTCCGAATGCATGACATGGTCTGTGATCGCCTCAACCCCGATCGGCCGGAAGGTGTCGAGTCCCACCTCGAGTTCGACCGCCGCGAGATCGATACCCCGGTCCGTCAGCGAATCGACCACTCGTTCCGTGAAATGGAGGCCGGCAGTGGGAGCCGCCGCAGAACCGACTCGCTCGGCGAAGACCGTCTGGTATCGCTCGGCGTCGACGAGGGGCTCTCGTATGTAGGGCGGCAAAGGTGTCTCGCCGAGCCGGGCGATGGACTGTTCCACGCTGGCTCCGTCGGTGGTAATCAGATCGAGTTCGAAGACCCCGTCGGGGAGCGAGGCGGTGACCATCGCCATCAGTCCACCGAGATCCACAGCAACTCCGGGTCTGACCCGCCGAGCGGGTTTGATGAGGGCTTCCCATTCCGAACCGGTGGTGTTGCGCAGCAGGAGGACCTCGACCGCGCCTCCGCTCTCGAGTTTCTTGCCCCGCAGGCGCGCCGCTCGTACACGTGTCTTGTTGACGACGACGAGGTCACCCGGAGCGAGCAGGTCTGCCAGCTCTCGGAACGTGTGGTCGGTCATGTCGCGCGTGTCGAGCAGTCGAGCTGCGTCACGCGGATCGACGGGCTGTTGAGCGATTGCCTCTTCGGGTAAGAGATAGGAGAAGTCGGACGTTTGCACAGCCGGGCAGCGCTAGTCGAGCAGAGTCTGTTGGGCAGCCGCCGGGGGTTCAAGACCGAGATGGAGATATGCCGCCGGGGTGGCAACCCGCCCCCGCGGCGTTCGCTTGAGCAGACCGGTTTGAAGCAGGAATGGCTCGTAAGCGTCTTCAACCGTCTCCGGTTCCTCCCCCACCACGATGGCCAGGGTCGACAGTCCGACCGGGCCCCCGCCGAATTTCACCACTATTGCGTTCAATATTTCCCGGTCGACTTTGTCCAGGCCCCTGGCGTCGACTTCGAAGACCTCGAGTGCTGCGTTGGCCGTTGCGGCATCCGCGACTCCATCGGCCCGGGCGACTGCATAGTCCCGGACCCTGGCCAGCAGGCGGTTGGCAATGCGGGGCGTGCCCCGCCCGCGCAGGGCAATGAGGTCGGCGCCGCCATCGGTGATCGGCACGCTGAGGATGGCGGCCGACCGGCGCACAATCCGGCCAAGCTCTTCCTCGGCGTAATAGTCGAGTTTGTCGACGATGCCGAACCGGTCCCGAAGCGGAGCAGCCACCTTTCCCTTGCGGGTAGTTGCTCCCACCAGGGTGAAATGG
>JAHEDM010000218.1 GCA_024641205.1 Actinomycetes bacterium | reverse complement strand
GGCGAACGCCCCGCGACGATCCGGGAAGTGGGTCGGAAAAGTAGGGGATGGTAAGTGACGAGCAGATCGATGCCCAGGTCCTCCACCCCGGCAACCACCGACTCCGTTACCTCATGGCATACGGCAACGGTTCCCGCCTCGTCCTGTGGGTCGCCGAGCTGCAGGCCGACCGGATCCCAGTCGGCCGCCTTGTCCCATGGCGCCGATCGGCCCATCTGACCGAGCACTTGAGCAATGTTCATCAAGTGGTGATGGTACCGGAGGTCGCTAGAGGAGAATCCAACCGACCGCACCAAGCACCGCGGCGGGAACAAGGGTGACGGCAACCGATCGCCCCAACGCCTTACTGCCAAGCACGACGGCCATCCCGGCCTTGACAAGTGTGTTGACGATGACGGCTGCCAGTACCGCCTGGGCGGCAACTCTCGGGGCAAGGCCCTGGCGAGCCACCTCATCAGCCATCGCCAGCGTGATCGCGTCGACGTCGTTGATGCCGCTCACGGCTCCGACGACGCTCAGCGCGCCTTCCGAAGCACGGTCGATGAACACCTTCGAGATGAAGATCACAACGGCATACAGTGCGGCAAACTGCAGGGCTGATTTGAGGGTAACCGGGTTGCTCAGCTTGATTCCGGAAGCTCCTGCAGTAGCTTCCAGTGGGCGCGTCCACCAGTACACGGCGGTCCCCTCGACCAGGACAAAGAGCGTGGCCAACGGTACGGTGAGCTTCACAGCCAGGTCGGGCGCGAACACAAAAGCCTCACCGAGCACCCGTGCATACATCAGACCGGAGGCGGCGATGATTCCGGCCACCAGGGCGGTCCGAAGCCGTGGCTGGTCCTTCGACATCTTCGAGAACCCAAGCGTGACCGCTGTGGAAGAGATCAAACCTCCCAGGAGACCGGTCACTCCCAACCCTCGTTCGCCGCGCAGCCGAAGGGCGACATATCCGGCCAGTCCGATGGCGGCAACGAAGACCACCATCAGCCATATCCGCCGGGGATTGAAGGCTTCAAACGGCCCGTAGTCCTGATCCGGCAACAGGGGCAGGACAACCGCGGTGACTACGGCGAACTGCAAGACCGCCCGGACATCCTCGTCCGAGAATTTAGCTGTGAGGCCATGCAGCCATTCCTTGGCCCGCAGGAGGGCTGCAATTCCGACCGCAAGCGCCGCGGCGACAATCACCTGGTCGTTCCACACCAGAATCCCAACGGCAAATGCAGCGAGGCTGGCGAACTCGGTGGTCGTTCCCCAATCCTTGGTTCCAAGCGCGAACATGATGTACGAAGAAACAATCAACGCTGAAAAGGCCAGGGCCCCCACCGCAAAAGCCGCCGCGCCGTACGTATCCGCGAAGAATCCGGTAGCCGCCCCCCACAACCCGAACAAGGCATAGGTGCGCACCCCGGCCGAGACATCCTCCGTGTAGTGCCGGTGGATCTGACGCTCTAGCCCGATCACGGCGCCCAGTCCGGCAGCCGCTACGAAGGCCAGCAGCATACTTCCCGTGTCGTCCACGGTACAAACGCTAGCCCCTGATCTCCCCGGTGCAGGTTTTGGGAACTTCTGGGGACCGGCGAGCGTCATGAGGAGGAGGAGCGGAGCAAGGGGCAGCGTGCAAGTCGCGGGCCGATCGAGAGCAGCGTTCGCCGACCGGAAAGGCAAACGTTCACGCGTGGCCAAACCGGTGACCGCCGCAATGCTCTCGTCGATTCTTCCTGGGACCGGGGAGTGGTATGCCGGCGCTCGCCGACGAGCCGGCCTCGGTTGGTTGGTTTCGTTTGGCCTCGTCGGTGCGGTGATGATCCGCCTGGCAGGAGAGCCGGCCGTCCGGCTGGTCGTCCAGCCAGACGCGGTGGTCTTCTTGATGGCAGCCAATGGTGCGATGTTGCTGTTTCGAGCAGGGAGCGCCATCGATGCCTACCAGGTCGCTGTTGACGCTCTCCCGGCCCGCCGGGCGGCCCAATTCCGGCCGGCCGTCACCGCCGTGGCTTTGGTGTCTCTCCTGGGCGTGACGGCTGCTCCGCACCTGGTCATCGCTTATTACGGACTGTCCGCCCTCGACTTCTTGACCGGCGTCTTCGTCGATGAGAAGGCCGATGAGGTGGTGGCCGCGGCTCCCCCATCGGCGCCGGCTTCCTCCACAACGTCTACCACGGAGAGGGCCGGCTCCTCGTCGCCCGCACCGATCATGGGCCTACCCATCCTGGAGTTGCCCGAAGTGTCCGATCCGTCGATCGCCAACCCTCCAAAGATCACCCCATTCACCAAACGACACGATCGAATCACCGTCCTGCTCATCGGCGGCGACGCCGGCCCGGGCCGTGGCGGCTTGCGCACCGACACCATGATCGTCGCAACCATGGAGCCATCGACCGGGAAGGCGGCGCTCTTCAGCGTTCCGCGCAATCTCGGAGCAGTCCCATTGCCGCGAAGCTTCTCGAAGGCTTTCGAAGGTGGCGTGTTCGACTACCGGCTCAACCATATTTACGGTTGGGCGATTGACCATCCCTGGTATTTCCCCGAGGCCGCCGACCCGGGCGCCGAGGCTTTGATGCAGACGATCGGAGGGCTTCTCGACCTGCCAATCGACTATTACGCCCTGATCGACCTGGGCGGATTCGTTGATCTGATCGACGCACTCGGAGGCATCGACCTCTACGTACCGGACCCCATCCTGGATCGCACCTCGCCTGCTCATCAGGATGACCCCTGGACCCGCATCGATCTCAAAGTGGGCTACCAGCATCTCAGCGGAGCGGAAGCCCTTGCCTATGCGCGTTCCCGGAGCACCTCGAGCGATTATTCCCGAATGGATCGGCAGCGTTGCTTGCTCGGCAGCCTCGCCCGGCAGAGCGACCCGATCGAGATCGCGATGAGGATTCCTTCTTTGGTTCCGGTGCTCGACGATGTCATCTCAACCAATATCCCGCTCGGCCATCTTCCCGACCTGGCCGAAACGGCCGCCGCTCTGAACCTGGCCGACATCATTTCCGTGCGGTTCATACCCCCGAACTACACCTCGGGCTACGACAACTACGGACACCCGGTGCCGCGGGTCGCTCTCATACGGGATACCGTCCGTCGGGTCCTCGATGGAACGTTCGATCAAAACGGGAGCTTCTCCCCCGCCGACCTGGCCGCCGCCTGCGGATAGAAACCGTTCGACGGGAGATCGTCAATCGTTTCGGCACGCCCGAGATAATTCCTTTGAACACGATCGCATGTGGCCTGGTGGATGACCACTCATAGTGTTATTCTGCTGTTTGGGAGGCGGAATGCATCTAGAGCGAGTGGGCGTTGTCGGGGCTGGAGTCATCGGCGTCGGCGTCATACAAGACCTGGCACAGACCGGCCACGATACCTTGGCGATTGATGTTGATGGAGAAGCGTTAGGACGCGCCGAGCGCATCCTGCGCAGGAGTATCCGCCTGCACCACCTCGTGGCAGGCACCGGACAACCACTCAATGTGAACGAAATAATGAGTCGGATCCGGTTCTCGACAGACCTCGAGCTCCTGCGAGATCGCCGGTTCGTCGTCGAGAACGTCACCGAGGACTGGAGCATCAAACAGCCCCTCTACGAACAGCTCGATCAGATCTGCGATCCCTCGTGCGTATTTGCTGCCAATACATCGGTTATCCCAATCACCAAGATTGCCGCCGCGACGAGCCGACCGTCGCAAGTGATTGGCATGCACTTCATGAATCCCGTCCCGCTCAAACCGGTTGTCGAAATGATCCGGGGCTATCACACGTCGGATACAACCATCGCGATTGCCACCCAACTCCTTTCCCAGATGGACAAGTCGGCAATTCTGGTCAACGACTCGCCTGGGTTTGTCTCGAACCGCGTGCTGATGGTGACGATCAACGAGGCAGCCTTCGTATTGGACGAAGGTGTTGCTACCGCCCAGAGTGTTGACACCATCTTCAAGGACTGCTTTGGGCATCGGATGGGTCCTCTCGAGACAGCCGACCTGATCGGAGTCGATACCATCCTTCGGTCCATTGAGGCACTCAGAGAGGAGCTGGGAGACAGCAAGTACCGGCCATGTCCTCTTCTCAAAACCATGGTGAACGCGGGCCTGCTTGGACGGAAGAGTGGCAAGGGTTTCTACACATATGAGCAACCAGGAAACGGAGAACAACGAGATGTCGATGGACGTGGGTAAGGCAAAGAATCAGCTGCAGGAGTTCGTGGTCCGCTCGCTCGGGAAACCTGACCTGGCCGACAGCGACGACATCTTCGAGGTGGGCGAAGCGACGTCACTGTATTCAATGGAACTGGTCCTATTCATTGAGGAGAAGCTGGGAATACCACTCGACGACGATGACCTGGAACGCGACAACTTCTCCACCATTGACGCCATGGGGAGCTTGATTGAACGCAAATGGGACGCGGCTTGAACGGTTCACTGAGAAGGCTTTGAGAACATGAGAGTCGAATTCACCGCGCGCCAGCAGCAACGCCAAACTCGTTTTCGCGAGTTTGCCAACCAGCACGTCTTTCCAAAGGCAGCAACTTTCGACCAGAAAGAGTCCCTCGACGAAGAAGTCGTGCAGCGCCTGGCCCGAGCCGGTTTGCTGGGATCTCATCTCCCGACCCAGTACGGCGGCCGTCATCTTGACATGATTTCCTACGGGTTACTCCACCAGGAACTGGGTAAGGCTTGTTCGTCAACCCGTTCCTTGCTCACCGTGCACGACATGGTTGGCGAGGCGATTCTCCGGCTGGGCGGTTCCAAACTCAGGCAAACCTGGCTGCCGGTTCTTACCTCGGGTGCACGAATCGGAGCTTTTGCGCTGACCGAACC
>JAHEDM010000217.1 GCA_024641205.1 Actinomycetes bacterium | reverse complement strand
TCTCGGACGAGTATTCAACCAAGCTCGTATTGGCGGCACGATCGGACGGGATGTAGAGATAACCGTTGGGGATCTCGAGGTTCTGGCCGGGACCCGTATC
Source organism: Actinomycetes bacterium (assembly GCA_024641205.1). Taxonomy (GTDB): domain Bacteria; phylum Actinomycetota; class Acidimicrobiia; order Spongiisociales; family UBA4744; genus UBA4744. The sequence continues at coordinate 4,757 of JAHEDM010000217.1, read as the reverse complement.
GAAGGCAGCCTGGGGTATCGCTCGAATCAGGAAGCCACCATCGCCGGTGATGTCGAAATCGGCAGGTCGCTCACCAAGAGAGATCCCGTCACCCCCAATGTGAGGGTTCAGGCCATCTTCACCCTCACGTTCGTGCTCGTGGTTCTCGCTGTAGCCACCCTCGGATTCCTGTTGTTCTGGCTGACGCCGCGCACCCTGCAAATGGCGGTGCAGAGCATGCAGTCGCGTACTTTCCTCTCGCTCGGTGTGGGAGTGCTGGTACTCGTAGCGCCGTTATCTCTTATCATCCTGGTGATTGTGCAGGTGGTCGACTCGTCGCCTGAGCTGGCTCTGCCGTCTGCGATCATCGGTCTGCCGATCGGGATGCTCTTGTTGGGGATGCTTCTCTTCGGGCTGCTTGTCTCTCCCGTCCCGGTCTTGACGGTGCTTGGGTCGAAGTTCACCAGACAACGCCGATCGGCTCTGTTCGGGTACCTGATCGGCTTGCTCATCTGGGTGCTCATCCTGGCCATCCCCACCGTGCGGGTGGTTGTCACCGTGTTGATAGCCATCCTCGGCCTCGGGGCCTGGACGCTCGGACTTATTGCCGCCCGGGGCCGCTACCAGTGGGCCCTCTGGCCGCCGGGTAGATCCCGGGGAACTTCCGCCGAGGAGGTGGCACACGTCCCGGAAGCCAAGGTCGCACCCGGCGCCGTGCCGATCGAGGAAGGGGAGTGGCCGCAAGACGAGATCGGTGAGCCCTTCGATCCGGAAACTTTGCAGCTCCCGTTTGAAGACCCCTGAGCCTCGAGGTCACATTGTGGTCGGCGAAGTCCTCAAACGGCTCCTGAGGGACGAGATCTTCTGGTTCCTCCGTATGCGGTGAGGCAAGAGCAAGCGACACGTGGCGAGCACTGAACCGTCTCGAGCCCGTACAATCGCCCCATGTCGATCTCCTGTCCGTCCTGTGGCGCCTCGGCAGAGGACGCTGCCCGGTTTTGCGCCTCCTGTGGGACCTCGCTGGCCCTCAGTTGCCCAACGTGTGGAGTTGAATTACTTCCCGGTGCTCACTTCTGCTCATCCTGCGGCACCCGCCAGACGATCGCTGAACCCGTAGCTCCTCCGATGCGGGCCGGGGAGGAGCGCCGCATCATCTCAGCTCTGTTCGCCGATCTGGTCGGTTTCACCGCCCATACGGAACAATCAGATCCCGAAGACGTCCGGGTTCGTCTCACGGAATATCACAGTCGGATACGCGAGGATGTCGAGCGGTTCGGGGGTCGAGTCGAAAAACTGCTGGGCGATGGGGTTTTCGCCGTATTCGGGTCACCGGTCGCTCACGAAGACGACCCGGAACGTGCCGTGCGGGCGGCCCTGCGGATGCAGGAGTCGGTGGCCCAGCTCAACGCCGACCAGCCTGATCTGACCCTGGCCGTTCGCATAGCCATTGCTACCGGAGAGGCCATCGTGCAACTCGAAAAGCGTCAAGACCGCGAAGGCGTCGTGGGGGATGTCGTCAATACCGCCTCCCGGCTCGAGGCAGCGGCGCCGCCGGGAGGGGTGGTGGTCGATGAACGCACCTACCTGTCTTCTCGCCGGGCGATCGACTTTCGGGAAACGGACCCGGTCGAGGTCAGGGGAAAAGCGGGCCGGATCGGGATCTGGCTGGCAGAGGCGCCGCGTAGTCGCTTTGGAGTAGCGACCGAAGAAGACGCCGGCTCGTTGTTCGTAGGGCGATTCAGCGAACTGAAGATGCTGACGGAAGCTTTTGAGCGGTCCGTTGCCCGCCGGTCCCCGCAGATGGTCACGATCGTCGGTGAGCCGGGCGTCGGAAAGAGTCGCCTGATCCGCGAGTTCAGAAGTCGGATAGATGAACGCCCCGATCTGATCTGGTGGCGGGAGGGACGATGTCTTCCCTACGGGGAAGGCGTCACTTTCTGGGCGTTGAGCGAGATCGTCAAGGCCCAGGCGGGAATCTTCGAGGCAGAACCGGCAGACGAGACTGCCTCCAAATTGCTCGAGGCCGTGAAGTCGCTGGTCGAAGACGAAGATGAAGCCGCCTGGTTGCTTCTCCGGTTGGCCCCCCTGGTCGGGACCGGCGACGTCGACGTCACGGCCGAACGAGGGGAGCTGTTCTCGGCCTGGTTGCGATTCCTCGAAGCCCTGGCAGGCCGCAATCCGTTGGTGCTGGTCCTCGAAGACCTCCAATGGGCCGATGCGGCGCTGCTCGAGTTCGTGGAGTACATCCTGGACTGGGCCCACGGTGCGCCGATCCTCTTGGTCGGCACCGCCCGTCCGGAACTCTTTACCGATCATCCCGAATGGGGTGGAGGAAAACGCGACGTAGCCACTCTGTCGCTTCCGCCGCTCGACCCGCAGGAGACGGTCGACCTGTTGATGGGACTGGCAGGACGATCCGTGATGCCCGCCCGGACCCAACAGGCGCTGCTCGAGCGGAGTGGCGGCAACCCGCTGTACGTAACCGAGCTCATGCGCCTGGTGGGCGAACGCGGGTTGTTGGACTCGACGGATGAGGCCGAGCTACCACTGCCGGACACCGTCCAGGCCATCATTGCCGCTCGACTCGATCTCTTGGAGCCTGATCACCGGGTGCTTCTGCAGGCCGCTGCCGTGGTCGGTCGAGTCTTCTGGGCCGGCGCTCTGACCTTCCTCGGAGCCGGGACGGCCCAAGGAGTGCGTGCGGCTGTGCGGAGTCTCGTGTCCAGGGAGCTCATACGTCCCGTGCGACGTTCTTCGATGAAGGGTCAGGAAGAATTCACTTTTGCTCACGTGCTGATCCGTGACGTCGCCTACGGGCAGCTCACCCGGGCCGAACGAGCCCGTCTCCATCTCGAAGTGGCTCGGTGGGTCGAGGCCACCAGTGGCGAGCGGGTCATTGAGGTTGCCGAACTGGTAGCCCATCACCACTTGCGAGCTTTGAAGATGCAACCAGTTGATGACGAACGGCGGATTTCCCAGGTCTACCGATTTGTGATGCTGGCCGGAGAGCGGGTGAAGGCGCTTGATGTGGAGCGCGGCACCTTCTTCTTCACGAAAGCGGCCGAACTGGCCGGCAACCCGCGGGACCGCGGGAGTGCCCTGCTCTCGTACGCCAAAATCGCCTCTGGCCACGTAGACGAAGCCGTTGAGGCGCTCGAAGGGGCGGTGGCCGCTTTTCGGGAGGCGGAGCTTCCCTTGCAGGAGGCCGACGCCTTGTCGACCCGGGCCAGGCTGGAGTGGTACCGGGGGGATGCTGAAGCTTCAGACCGGTTCGACGCGATGGCAGGAGCGCTTGTCGAGGGTCTTGAGCCGTCCGACATCGTGGCCAGAGTATTGGCCGGCCGGGCCGGCCATCTTCAGTTGCGGGGCCGCGGCGAAGAGGGACTTGATTTGGCCGAGCGGGCCATCTCAGTGGCCCAGTCGGTCGGTTCGACTGAGAACTACGTACGAGGCCTCTCGGCCCGGGGCAACGCTCTACTGCAGCTTGGCGATTCTTCCGGGGAGGAGGATCTCCGTGCGGCGTTGCGCATCAGCCTCGATCGAAATGAGACCCGGTCGGCTCTGGTGGCGTATAACAACGTGGCGACCAACGTCATCCTCACCGGCCGGCTGGTGGAAGGTAGAGATCTCATCGATCAGGCCATCGAGTACGGCAGCCAGCGGGGGTATGCAACCGCGGCAGATTGGTCGCGGATGACGAAGTGTGAAGCGTTGTTCCCCATGGGTGATTGGGATGCGACCCTCACCATGGCCGAGCAGCTGATCGCTTCCGACCAGGCGAGAGGCGGTTCACAGATCACGGCCTTCGCCCGGCTATGGAAAGCGACGGTCCTTTTCCATCGAGGTTCGACTACCCAGGCCAAGCAACTGTGGACTGAGGCTATGGAGCAGGTTCGCAAGATTGAGGACGCCCAGGGTCTCTTCCCGGCGCTGGCCGGCGGTATTGCCATCTGGGAGGCGGCGGGCGAGGCGGCTGAGGCTCGGCGGATGGCTCATGAGTTGGCCGAGATATCGATCGACAATCCGGTATTTTTGGCCACCCACCTCCCGGTCGCGGCAGGCGCGATCGTGTCGCTCGGCATGTCAGAGCAGCTCGAGCGGCTGGTCCGGGTTGCCAAACCGATTTCGGATTGGATGGTTGCTCAGGTCGGTGGAGTCAAGGCATTAGTGAGCGAGACCCGGGGTGAGCACAAAGAGGCTTATGCCCTCTACCAGTCGATCATCGACGCCGGACTGCCGCGGGGGCAGCAGTTCTGGGTGACGGTTGCACGGATCGGAGTCGGCCGCTGCCTGATGGCACTCGGTCGCGAATCCAAAGCGGCCGAAGAGATGGGTGTGGCTCGCTCAGACGCCGAGGCGATGGGCGCACGGCGCCTCCTCGACCTGATAGATGAACTTGAACACGGGGCGGAAGGAGTGGCCGTTCCAGGCAATTGACCGGGGCGGGCCTTTCATCTCAGATTCCTTTGGGTAGTCCCCCACCCCACACTGGCGCCTTCCCTTGACATGTGAGTAATTGCTCACATATCATCTAACTTATGGACACCGCGTTCAAGGCTCTCCATGATCCGAGTCGGCGTCGTCTGCTCGACGAGTTGTTCGGTCGGGACGGTCAGACCCTCGGCGAGTTGTGCACCTGCCTGCCGGAAATGACGCGTTTTGGGGTGATGAACCACCTGGGGGTGCTTGAGGAAGCAGAACTGATCACGACCCGCCGCGAGGGCAGGAGCAAGCTGCACTATCTAAACCCGGTGCCCATTCGGATGATCCACGACCGG
>JAHEDM010000002.1 GCA_024641205.1 Actinomycetes bacterium | reverse complement strand
ACGAGAGCCAGCACTACGATTGCCAGCCCATCCTGGCCGTCTGAAATGCCCACCGGGGCACCCTCCTGCAGAATCCAGATGAGTCCGGCGACCGGCATGCCGATCGCGAACCGCCAGGCAGTCAGATCACGAAACTCCATCCGGGCCGACAACCGCCGCCCCAGCACCGTGCCCATACCCCACAAGGCGGCCGCCCCGACCGCCAGCAACGCAGGCGCCAATTGGGACACGGACACCTGAGCCGGATCGGGGAACGCGATCAAATAGGCGCCCCCCAACCCTGCCACCAAGAACAGCCAGTACCGCGACTGAAGAGCTTCGCCCAACAAGAGGCGGGCTCCCAGGACCGCTACCAGCGGCTGGAGCTTCTGGAGCAAGAGCGGGGTGTTCGGATCGCCGTACGAAAAGGCCATGGTGAACAGAATGGTTGCCGTCGCCGAGGCACCCGCCCCGACCAGCAGCAAGGCCACCCAGTCGCCTGCCCCCAATCTGGCAACGACCCGGCGAGACCGGAGCAACCAGGGAATGGTCAGCGCCACCAGCACAAGATGCTCGAAGAACACCACTGTTGCGGCCGGGAGCTCCAATGCCAGACCGCGCCGGAACAAGGCATCGGTTCCCCACAGGGCGGCCGCCAACGCAACCCAGGCGATGCCCGTCTTTTGCTGCTTCATCGAGCTCCATCCGAAAATGAGAGCGCCAAGATAGCCGGGTACGGCGATTCGCGTAACCGCGATCCGCCGGAGCCGACTCCGACCCCGGCCCGGCTATCCGAGCGGTTCTACACCGACCGCGATGGAAGTGGTCAATGCCTCAGACGCAGGAACCACCATGTGACCGAAAGGGTTCAGCGCTGCGCCTGCCAACTTCACGTGGGCAATCGCAAACGGAATCCCGATAATCGTGACCGCATTGATGAGCGCGGCCACCAGGTGGGCGAGGGCCAGCCAGATACCGGCGATCACGATCCACACGACGTTGCCAATCATCGACCCTGCCCCGGCCTCGGGTCTTCTCACCAGCACCCGGCCGAACGGCCACAGAGCAAACCCGGCCAGCCGGAAGGCGGGGACTGCGAACGGGATCGTGACGATGAAGACGAAGGCCAGCAAACCGAGGATCCCATAGGCAACGGCTAATCCCAGACCGCCCAGCAGCAGCCAGAGGATGTTGCCGATCAAGCGCACGGTCGCCTCATTCCTCTCCTCTAAAGCTAGGGGGGCGCCGTTCGACCGGAGGCGGCAGACGGGTCCACCCCTAACCCGTTTCCTCCGCAAAGGTGATCACCCAATCACCATCGATCATTTCGAACTCCATACGGATCCGCCGGATCCCCAACGGATTCCTCAGCTCCATGTACATCTCTGCAGCCCGATCACCGATCATCACCGGGGCACTCTCTTCTTGCACTCCGAGTTGGACGCCGAACGCGGAAAGCTGGTCGATCTCTGCGGTGATGGGTCCCCGACGCGTTGCCCGATAGGTCTCTTCGAGATAGGAGCCAACCAGGTCGGCATTCCAGGCATTGAAGGCATCCCAGTACGCGAACGCCAGGTCACGTAGTTCCGTGACAGTCGGATCGATTGGGGAGGTCGTCGAAGCAACGCTGATCGATGGCGATGCTGCACCGGTCGTAGTCACCGAGACCGACGATCCGCACGCCGCGAGCAGAGCGGTCGGAATCGCGATGAGGCAGGCCGACATCCGCACTCACGATCCTTCCTGTTGGTTGGAGCCTACGTCGATGCAGGCAGCGATGTGTAGTTAGTGGCCGCGTCGGTAGAGCCGACCGGCCCCGCCCGATCCGACTTCCGGCCTATGCAGAGCCGCCTCCGGATTGGAGTACGCTCGAACCATGGAACAGACAATGACGAGACCCGAGGCTGCCCCAACCAAACCACGACCTTCCCCTGCCACTCGACGGTTCGGCTACTTCGTCGCAGTGTTGGTGAACGTCGCCATGCTGATCGTCGTCAACAACCTGCTGGCATGGGACATCCTGCCATTCCTGACGGACAACTTCGAACGGGTGATACCGATCATCAACGTGTCCTTGGGAGCCGGCATCCTGGTGAATCTGTTGTATCTGTTTGCCGATCCCGCCTGGTTCAAGTCCCTCACCCAGATTGGTCTGCTCGGCATCAGCATGGCCGTAACGGTCCGCCTCTACCAGGTCTTCCCGTTCGACTTCTCGGCCTATGAGTTCAACTGGGAGACGACCGGCCGCGTGCTGTTGATCCTGGCGATGGTGGGCGTCGGCATCGGGATCATCGCGGAGTTCGTCAAGTTGGCGACCGGTTCGTCCCGCTTCTAGCAGCCCTCGTCAGCCGCTCCAGAAGGAGGCTGGTCGATGCGGCCGTCATCGTGCCGGATGACCACAATGCGCTTGGCTATCACCCAAACCGAACGGAGATCCCCATGGTCGAAGCGAATCGCCGGATGGTGCGTTTCCAGTGGCAGAGCCACAAGCTGCTCTGGAGGCTGTCCGGTGGGCGGTTGGGGCGCAGGATCGGCACGATGCCGGTGCTGGAGCTGGTCACGACAGGTCGCAAAACGGGACTGCCAAGGCAGATCCTGATTACCTACCTCGACGACCCGGGCGGCCCGACCATCATCGGAACCAACGCCGGTCGGAACGTCGACCCGGCGTGGGTGAAGAACCTGCGAGCCAACCCGGCGGCCCGGGCCCGGTGGGACGGCACGTGGCACGACGTCACTGCGGTCGAGTTGAGCGGAGCCGATCACGAAACGGCGTGGAACGCGGCGGTCGCCGCCGGCGCCGGATATGCGGGCTACCGAGAAACGCTGACCCGCCCGATTCCGATCATCCGCCTCCAGCCCCGCTAACCCTCAGTCGAACAGCGCAAATTCGCCTTCGGTGCGGCCCTCGAGCGGTACGTATGCGGGAACGGCATGGTGCGGAGTGTCGAGATACACCTTCGCTTCGGGGGCTTGCGCGAACTTCCCGTGACTCCACCGCACCTCGATGTGACCGGCCACAATCCCGATGGCGCCCGACCGGTGGTCGGCGTAGGTGGCTTCCCAGCCGACGATCGGCTGCCCGCGGTCTTGCTCGGCCCAGTGTCGGAAGGACACAAACCGATGCGAGGCCCGCAGATCCCAGGGGGTCTGCACCCGGTAGGCAAGCGGATGGCCCTCGGCCGATTCTCCCAACACGAAGTATGGGGCAGATTGGAGCCGCAAGAGGCGCCACATCATTTCCTCCTGGGATCGTCTCGTGTTCAGGGAGGAGCCCCAGCGGCGTGACGATCCTTCGGCCGCGTCGAAAGCAAACTGGCGGTAGGCGCCCCTGGCATTGTCGGTGAGATTTCTCGGCAGCGACATCTTCAAGAGGCGGCGGTGGTCCTTGGTCAGATCCGTGGCGCGCTCGGGCAATGACTCGTCTGGTACGAGGCGCCGGCATTCTTCGTAGAGCTCCTGATAGGACTCGGGAGCCACTGCGTTGAACCAGTCTTCGGTTTCGCGGTGGGGATCGAACAGGTTGGCCGGGGAGGAGTTGGTGAGGATGTTTGACCCGTATTTACACGACACGAGGTACACGTGGTCGACTCTGAGATCGGCCGGGATTTGTTCGTAGCCGGGTGGGCGGTGCGCCCCTTTCCACTCGACGATCCAGGGAGGCCGCCCCCGCAGCCCTTCGGCCGATCGGGCAAACCGAACCCCGTTGCTCCAGGCCGTGGCAAAAGCCCGGCTGTGGTTTCCCGACCGGTAGGCAACCGAAAGCCGGTCGTAGACCAGGTCGTCGACGTTCTCGAATCCGGGCGGCCGCATCCCGATGGCGTGGTGGAGATTCGAGTATCCAAACATGCCCAACCCGGTCACGATCTCGGTGATCTCGGTACGCAGAGCGGGCACCGTCAGGCGTCCCGGAACAGCCGCTTGAATTGAAGCTGCGCGCCGATCAGCTCACTCGGAAGCTCGTCCCGCCGGTAGATCGGCAGGAACGTGTACACATCGACGGCGACCCCGGACAGTTCCATCCAGGTCACGACCGCATCACCCCAGCGTTCGTCGAGCAAGGCCTGGCGCAGCTCATCTGCTCCTTCCGGGGTGAGCAGGGCCGGGTCGGTGTCGGCAACCAGCTCGACTGCGAGCAGCCGCTGCAGCACGTCGATGTCTTCGGCGAGATACACCGCAGGAGGATCGAAGCGCACGACGGCGTACGCAACTCCGTTCATCCGTCTTCGGCGTCGTAGTAGCGGGCGAGTTGCTCATCGCGACGAGCCGCCAGTTCTGCTTCCGTCCAGAACCCCGGCAATTGCTCGGCATGTCCCTGGGCGTAGGCCGCCAGACGATTGACGCCGCCGGCATCGAACATCTCGATGGCATCCCACACGTTGCCGGGCCCCACCGCGTGCAGGGCTTTTTCGCCGTCGCTACCCGGCCGGGGCAGGTTGGAAGTAACGATCAACAGGCGGGCGTCTTCATCGAGGGACTTCAACACGTGGGCGCGGCCCAGCGTCTTCCAGAGCGTGTCGGTGCGGAGTAACCCGGGGCGGGCGGTCGTGAAGGCTCCGGACACGTCGACCAGGAATTCCCGGTCGCCCTTGGAGTCCACCACCCGGAAGTTGAAATGTACTCCCGATTTGGGCAGCTGATAGGCCTCATCGATCACCTGGAAGCCGACTTCCTCGAGAACCTGGCGGGCCAGATCCTGGGCCTTCTTACCTTCGCGGCTGGCCCGGCGCTGAAAATGGTCGGCCCGCTCCTCGGCGGTTGCCTCGGGTGGAAGCTCGAGAGCGAATCGCTCCTGATGGGCGGTCTCCTGCTCACGCTGCCGTCGGTAGCGTTGCTTCTCGGCCCGGTAACGAGCCCGGGCGGTTTCGACGTAGGCGGGGTCGAGGTCGTAGCCGACGCCCCGCCGACCCGTGCGGGCGGCGGCCACCAGAGTCGTCCCCGACCCCAGGAACGGATCGAGGATCAGATCGTTCTCAAACGTGTACAACTCAATGAGGCGGCGAGGCAACTCGACCGGGAAGGGGGCTGGATGCTGTACCCGCCGGGCGCTCTCAGCGTCGATGCGCCATACGTCGAGGGTGGCTTCCATGAACTCGTCAACCGGCATGGTGTTCTCAAACGGATAGCCGTCTTTTTCCCGCTGCTGGCGAGAACGAGCCCGATCGAACCGGCCCTTTGAAGCGACGATGACCCGCTCGGTGACATCTCGCAAGACCGGGTTGGTGGCCTTGTTGAACGAGCCCCAGGCCACCGACCCCGAGGCTCCTTCGGCTTTCTGCCAGATGATCTCACCCCGGAGAAGCAGACCCAGATCGTCCTGGAGGATGCGGATCACATCGGCAGACAGGCTTCGATATGGCTTGCGGCCCAGGTTGGCGACGTTCACGGCAATCCGCCCGCCCGGCTCGAGGGTTCGCTTGCATTCGGTAAAGACGTCCCGAAGCATTTCCAGGTACTCGACGTACGATCTGGGGATGTGAGGCCCGGCCACCTCTCCTTTCCCGGTAATGGCCTGCTCGTATTCCTTGCCGACGAAGTAGGGCGGTGATGTGACCACCAGCGCGACGGAGCGGTCGGGCACGGCCGTCATGTGCCGGGCGTCTCCGATGATGCAGGGCGGGTCGGGTAATTCGATGTCGAGGGGACCGAGCCGGTCGTCCTCGGAGAGTTCAGGAGGACTGAACCGGGCGTAGAAGGCAGATGCATCGTGGTTTTCACGCCGACCGACTCCGAAAGCCGACGTCGTGGTACCACGACTCGCCTCGCTCGGCTGGTCCCGCGGGTCGATCTGTTCACTCATCACGTTGGAACCATACAAGCCGGGAGTGACAGAATCCCGGACCGGACCGCGGTACGGAGCCCCAGCGAAGCCACCACCGGTCGCCTCCAAGTCCGCCCTCGGCGCAACCCGCTAGGCGGGTACCGTTTCCCGGCGGAAGAAGCGCCGCTCGTCTATCAAGAGCCACAGGCCGAAAATCAACCACGGTAGTTCGAGTAGATCGGCCCGAAGCGACCCCGCCGCCCCGAGGCTCGACTGCTGGGCGATCTCAGCCACGGCCAACGTGGCGGAGTTGGTGAGGGTGTGAATGACGACTCCCGGCCACACCGTCCGGTAGGTGAGCACCAGGGCTGCCCACCACACGGCCGAGATGATCGTGCCGAGCAGATTGGCGGTCACATAGCCGAGATCTTCCCCGACCAGCGCCGGCGTAGCGTGCATCAGACCGAAAACGACAGATGTCACGAGCACCGCCCGCAGGGCCCCGGTCCGGTTTCTTCCCCATGCCCGTACCAGCACAAACAGCAGAATCCCACGGAACAGGAACTCCTCGGCAATGCCAACGCTGATGCCAACCGGCAACTCCCCCAGGAAGGCATCCCACGACACCCGCAGAGACTCCAACCCCGGGACGCCAAAGAGACCCCACACGTAGGCGGGCACCAGATACACCACCGCCAGAGCGACAACGAGCCAAACCCGGCGCGGTCCGCTCCGGGTGATGCTCGATTGCCCGAGCCAACCCATCCGGTACAGGAACAACACGAGCAACGCTGTGGCAAAGACACGCCCGGCGGTCTGAGAGCCATCGCCCACCAACGGATCCCCCGTCACGGCGCTCCATAGTCCAACGGCCAACCCCGCCGCCAGGAACCAGCCGACCAGCACGGCAGCGGCGAATCGAAGCGGCGCAGATTGGGAGATGTGCTCGAGGCGGCGGACGCGACTCGACGATCTCACAGAGGCTTCCTCGAGTGTGGACACATCGAACGGTCTCACCCGGCCTACCCATCTCGGCACGGTTTCCAGTATCACACCGCCCATCACCGAACTCCAGCCGGGCGAATCTGATCCTGCCCAATCGCCACCCTTTCACAACCGCACTAAGGGCCGGCGAACGACTACATTTGTAGAACTGCCCACGAGGATGCCATGACCTCCACTATCGCTCCACCACAATCAGAGTCCCCGCCACTGCCCCCAAACCGCGATACGGATGGGATCCCACGGGTCCTCAGGCCTTTCGTCGATTTTGTCGCCAGGATTCAGGCCCGCCTCGAAACCAAGCTTCTGGCCGGCTTTCTCGGAATCTCGGTGCTCATGCTGGCCCTCGGAAGCGTGGGACTCCTCGTCGTGAATCGCATGGATAGCCAGGTCGGCCGACTCGCGACGCTCCAGCAACAATCAGACAACGCCAGCCGCATGCTGTACAGCATCACTGCCCAATCCCACTTCCGGACGATGGCCCTACTCACCGGGGATCCGGTATGGACGGACAAGATTGCCGTGGCAAAAGAAACGTTCAACGCGCTCATCGAAGAAACGGAGAGCATCGCCGTAGGTGATCATGGCGACCTCTTCGACGAATTGCGCGCTATCAATGCGCGATATGCCGACGCCGGACTGCGGGTCGAATCACTCCAGTCGGCCAATGACGTCGACGGCGCTCTGCAGGCCCACGTCCAGTCCGAGCACGAAATCAGCCACGAGATCGAGGACGTACTCAACAGCTTCATCGGGGATACGAGAACTCTCGTCACCACCGAGATCGCCGACTTCGCAGGAGACCGACGGTTCCTCACGGTGGCGCTGGCGCTCTTCTCGGCAATGAGCCTCGCAGGAGCCGTAGCCCTGGGTGCAATCATTTCTTGGACCGTGATCCGACCCGTCCGCAAGATCGACCACGCTCTCGATACGCTCGCAAACGGTGACTTCACCGCTCGCATCGACGTGCCCAATCGAGACGAGTTCGGAAAGCTGTCCGGCAATGTCAACCGGGCCAGCGAACAACTGGAAACGCTGTACGGCAGGCTCGAGACGATCAACCGGGACCTGCAAGCCAGAGTGGATGAGCAGGTTGCTTTGCTCGAACACACCTCGCAACTGCGCAGATACCTGTCTCCGCAAGTCGCCGAGGCGATCGTCGCCGGCCAACGGGGCTTCGGCGAGTCGAGACGAGCAGAGTTGTCGGTTGCCTTCATCGACATCCGGGGGTTCACCGCCCTTTCCGAGCAATCCGAACCGGAAGAGATGATCGCCGGCCTCAACCGATTCCTCAGCGTGATGACCGACATCGTGTTCCGGTACGAGGGCACCCTGGACAAGTACATCGGCGACGCCCTCATGATCTTCTTCAACGACCCCCTCCCCCAGGAGGACCATGCCGAACGTGCGGTGCGGATGGCACTCGACATGCAACGCGCCATGGTCGAGCTCAGACAGCGCCTCACTCAGGCCGCTCAGATGGAGATCGCTGCCGGGGTCGGCATCTCCACCGGATTCGTTACCGTCGGAAACATCGGCTCGCCGAGTCGCACGGATTACACCGCCATCGGCAACCACGTGAATCTCGCCTCCCGACTGGCCGACGATGCCGGTCCCGGCGAGATCCTCATCACCGAGCGCACCCTCGCCCTACTCCCCGAAGGGCTCGTAACGGTCGAGTCGGCCGGTCACCGCAACCTCAAGGGAGTCCAACGACCGATTGGCCTCTATCGAATCGTACGAGGCGAAGACCCGACCCGGTACCGGCCGGAGTAGTTCCGGTCGCGTTGCTTTCCCCGTCTCGCCTACGGGAGGGGGTCTGAGGGAGGGTGGAAAACCACGGTGCTCCTCCCCTCCCCGCTCCGCCGGCGAGAGCGGCTACGCGCCTCTCCCGCGTGCGAGAGCGGCCAAAGAATCATATTGACACTCATCTATATTTGAGATAGTCTCACATATAGATAGTCATCTATGAATTAGATGGAGGTTGCCATGCAGCACATGCCCTACGAGCTGGTAAAGGCGATGCAGGAGGAAAGGCTGAGCACGGCGCGACGAGAGCGCCTCGCCTCCATGGTTCGGGAAATCAATCGCCCCCGGCAATCATCGATAGGCCGGGGGTCGGTCGAGGCAGGGATGTGCCGGCGCTACCAAGATGCTTCGCGCCGGCGCGTTCCCTGCCCGCACCCTTCCGCGTGAGGATCGGCCCGCAGCACGATCAGCAGTCGAGGGCCCGCAGTGCCACGTCTACGTGGAGTTTGGCGTGGCCGCTGTACTCGTGGGCGGCGTCGAGAGAATCGGACGCCAGGGTGAAGGTCGCCCAACCGACGATGCGCATCGGATGACTGGCGAGGGTCGGCATGGTGTTGTTGTCGGTTCGCCAGTCGGCGATGGCGGCGGCCATGGCATCCCATGCGGCGCCCGGGTCGGTCCAGCTACCGCCGAGCACATCATCGGCAACGCAGGCGTTGTCCGACAGCGGAGCGGCCAGACCGGCCGGAGTGCCGTCGATTCCGGGGAGTATTCCGGCGGTGGTCTCGCCGGAGACGGTGCCGTCACCGTTGCGGTCGCCGTAGCCTGGTCCGTTCGGTCCTACGACGAGGTTGGCGGCCGTTTCAGCGGCAACGTGGGCTTCTTCGACCGTGGCGGCGCTACGCCAGGCGGCCACGGTGTCGTCGATCGACGCCATCTGCCTGCGGAAAGCGGCGACGGCATCGGTCGTGTCGGTCATCGCCGTGGTCGTCTCGAACGGCGTATCCGTCGTGGCGGTCGTATCGGTGGCGGCGCCGCCGCACGAGGCGAGCAGGATCGCGGTAGCGCCCGCCACGAGGAGGGGCTTGAGGGTTCGCACGTCGAGGTTCTCCAGAGAGGGTGAATTGGGTGTCCGTTAACCCTATGCCCCGGGTGCCGTTACGAGACCTTCTCGCCCGGTTCTTTCGCTGTTCGTAATGCTCCCGATCGCCGGTGGTTCCTCAGGACTTGAGGTGGTGGTCGAAGAAGGAAGCGATCCGGCGTCGGGCGTCGACGGCCGAGGGCTCGTGGTAGTCCGAATGGGACAGTTTGCCGATCACCAGCGACCAGCTCGGCTCGTCGGCCGGGTCGTGGTCGTTGAGGAACGAATGCCCGGCATCGGGGTAGACCTTGATGTCGTGCTCGACACGATGCGCAGTGAGGATCTCCTCGAGACGACCCGGAGCCTTGCGAAGCGTCGGGTCTTTTGCGCCGTAGCTGCCGACGATCGGGCACGCCCCGGCCAGCACATTCATGGCGTCCCTGGGGAGAGTCCCATAGTTCACACTGGAGGCGCCGTACCCGCCTTGTGCGGCAAGCATGAGCGCAAAACCTCCCCCCATGCAGAATCCGATGACGCCTACCCGGCCGGTGCACCCGACTTGATCGACCAGCCAGGCCCGCACCGCCTCAAAGTCATCGAAGATGTTGCCTCTTCCGGACACCGCCTCACGTATCGCGGCGAACATGCACCGCATCCTGCCGCCCCAGTAGTACAGGTCCGGGGCGGCGGCCAGATACCCCCGGCCGGCCAGCCAGTCGGCCTGGTTCCTCAAATCGCCGGTCATCCCGAGGGCGTCGGAGATGACCACCACTCCCGGCCACGGCTCCTCGCCGGGCGGCGCGGCCACATAGACGGGCATCTCGCCTTGTGCGCCCGGGATCTTCACCTCGGCCATTGGCACTCCCCCGTGAACTGCGAAACGGCATCTTGCCACGGCAAGCGCGGTTCCAAAACCGGGTCGGGTCAGTGCGGCCCGGCGATCACCTGATATTCCGCCTCGGCGAGACGCTTGATCTCGAGCAGCATCTTGCGACTCATGACGAACATGATCGGTTCGAGTGGCAGCCTGCCGAAAAACAGCCGGTTCAGCGGCTCCGGGCTGTAGTCACTTCGACCCCGCATCAGGAGCCGGGTGGAGCCGTTGGCCGTCTCGGTCAGAACGAGCTGCCAGGTCGAGGTGGCGAAGCTCTGGTCGGTGCCCACTTCGGCAGGAGCTCCGTGGATCACGAAGGATCCGGGTGGGTCGACGATCGCAACACGCAGCGCCGGCGTCTCGGGATGGAGGCGAACTTCATCGCCGACGGCCGGGTGCTGATGTTCGGGAAGTATCTCGACCACATTGTGGATCTGACAGCCCACCAAGTTTTCGAGAGTCTGGTAGCTGTAGAAACCTCCCCTGCCCTGGCCGATCTGCACGATCCACGGCCACACTCTGGCCGGACGGGCCTTGACCGTGACCGCGTACGTGTAGCTCCACTTGGGTTGCGGCACCAGCTCGTCACCGGGGAGCGTCGTGTTTGCTTCATCGAACGTCGCTCCCCAGTGCAGCCGACGGCGGCCGATGAAGGGCGTCAGGACGAGGTGAGCCACGATCAGGCCGAGCGCTTCCAGCGTCTCAACCACCCCGATACCGGCCGGGCGTATGACTCGCTCCACCGGCCGGGCCTCGGTTGCATTGACCGACCCCTCGTGAACGGGTCGAAACGCGACGACCGGATAGTCCCTGAGCGCCTCGTCGAACCGTTCGCCTCCTGCCTGCAGCGCCTGCCACAAGCTCGGGTTGATCCTGGCCGAAACACGCGGGTGAGCCATCAAATGGCGCCGCACCAGGTCCGCGGCTTCGGCGGGCTCGAGCACCCGGTGCGTGACGGCCGGCCTCGCCGACCCCACCCAGAGCCCTTCGGGTGGGTTGGCCTCCAGGTTGCGGAACCAGTCGGAACCTCGCCCCCAGCCCGACTGGACCCGGTACTCCCCTTCGACCGGACCGGGATCGAGCAGGGCGAGTGCCGTTTGCCGCAGCGTCCCGGTCTTCCGCCCCCGGTGCACCAGGACCACCGTTCTCTTGCCGAACAGGCGGCCATACCCCCGCCGGTAGAACCACACTGGAAGATCCATCATCCGCTTCTGCCAGCCGCGTGGCTGCGGCCGCTTCTGCGGACCGCCCACCGGACGATGATCCCCCGCAGTCATCATTGCCTCCTTCGTAATGCCATCAGCGTATGGCGTCGGCACCGCCCGGGCTAGGGCCGTCGGTCACCCCCCATCTGCCGGCCGGCCGTCGTCGAGTTCGGACAATGAGCCGCGGCCAGTCGTCAAGAGTGTTCGCGCAGGGTCAGGGTGGCCCCTCGCCGCTCCGCCGCCTCGGGCAGCTACGCGCCTCTTCCGCCAACGGGAGAAGCCAAGACGCGCCAGTGCATCGACGAAAGAGGCGCTGGTCTAGGGGGTGTACTGCTCGCGTAGGTAGCCGACGGCGCCGCTTTCGATGGTGAGCCACACACCGGGCTGGAAGGAGCGCCCGGCCCGCCCGGCCAGCCAATCGGCGAAGGGCACCATCTCCTCGGTGCTGGGATCGCCGGGGTTGGGCAGCCAGGTCACGCCGGCATCCGCCCCAACCGCCAGGGTGCGGACCGTGGTGTTGACGTTGCGCACGTAGTAGTCGTTGGGCGGCGGTGATTCCTCGCCGTCCTCCGCCGCAGCCTGGGCGGCCGGTGCCCCGGTGAACCAGCAGGCCAGGTCGAAGTCCACTGAGGCGGTGGAAGCACTCTGGATGTAACCGAACCATTCTCCATCCGGGAGACCGTTGGCTGTGCCCGGTGTGCAACCGGAGCCATCGGCCAGAGAGTTGGTGTCCGGCGCCGTGGTGGTCGACGCAACCGTCGTCGAGGTGGTCGAAGCAACCGTCGTCGAGGTGGTCGAAGCAACCGTCGTCGAGGTGGTCGACGCAACCGTCGTCGAGGTCGAAGCGGTGGTTGTCGTGGTTGTACTGACGGCACCGGTGGTCGTGGCGCCTTCGTTCGAAGAGCAACCTGCCACCGTCAATGTGAAAACGCCCAAGGCCACAGCAAGGGAGGCGACGCGCATCGCCGGCTTCGGTCGGGTCAACGAGAGGACGAATTCTGTGGAGCGATTCTTGGCGATCACTGATGGCCTCCGCGCGTAGGTGTTACAGGGGCCCACTGTTTTCAAGTGCCGTGCAATCTCACGCCACCAGCCACTCAGGGACCGTGCGATGCAGTGGATTCTCTGGATCTTCGATAGTACCCCGGTCTAATGTCGGATCTTGCCCGGACCGGAGGGAATATTTCCCCGGCAAGTCCCGCTGAACCGACTCCCAGACAGGAACACCATGGAATTAGGAATCACCAGCTTCGCCGAGACCATGCCCGACCCGATCTCGGGGGAGACGGTTGGCCATGGAGAGCGGCTGCGGCAGATTCTCGAGGAGATCGACCTGGCCGAGGCAGTCGGTCTCGACGTCTACGGTCTCGGGGAACATCACCGTCCCGACTTTGCCTCCTCGTCGCCGGCCACCGTTTTGGCCGCCGCCGCCGGGCGGACCTCGAAGATTCGCCTCTTCCCGGCCGTTTCCATCCTCAGCACCGACGACCCGGTGCGGGTCTTCCAGCAGTACGCCACGGTTGACCTGCTGTCGTCCGGACGGGCTGAACTTCTGGTGGGTCGGGGCTCCTTCATCGAGTCGTTCCCTTTGTTCGGGTACGCCCTCGAGGATTACGACGAGCTCTTCGCCGAGAAGCTCGACTTGCTCCTCCAGATCCGCGATAACGAGCGGGTCACCTGGTCGGGGAGGTTCCGCCCACCGATGAACGACCAGGGGATCTACCCGCGACCCGAGCGGCCACTCCCCATCCGGGTGGCAGTGGGCGGGACGCCCCAGTCGATCGTGCGGGCCGCCACCCGGGGCCTCCCGGTGGCTCTGGCCATCATCGGGGGAAGCCCCGACCGATTCCGGGCCCTGACAGAACTGCACAGGCGCACGCTGGTCGAATCAGGGTTCGACCCGGCCGAGGTGCCCCTTTCTGTGCACGCCCACGGCTACGTCGCCGACACCACCGACCAAGCAGCCGATGAGTTCTACAGCTCCTACGCCATTGCTATGACGCGCCTCGGCCGCGAACGGGGATGGGGTCCTATGAACCGTGCTCAGTACGACATGATGCGAGGCCCGGAGGGCTCGCTTGTGCTGGGTGACCCTCAGGCTGTTGCGGCCAAGATCCTGCGCTGGAAGGAAGTCCTCGGAGTGAACCGGTTCGAGCTGCACGTGAGCGTCGGCACCCTCCCCCACCACCAGGTCCTCCGCAGCATCGAATTGCTCGGCACTGAAGTGGCTCCGCTGGTGCGAGATTGATCACCATCGGTGGCTCGCGAATGAGAAAGTTCCCTGCGAACCTCCCAGGGCCGAATGACTCTATTACATAAAGTCTTTTGGATCGCGGCCGCCGGTCGACAGGCGACCGATCCACAATAACGGCCATGCTGTCGCGGAATGTCGCCGGCGGTCGCTTCACCATCGAACGGCCCGCAGCGACTCGCAAATCGAGGACCGGCAGTCGACGTAATCCTCACAACCGGCCGGAACATCACGTCGATAGCCACACGAGAGAGGTTTTCGATGATGGAGCCGCGCGCTTGCGACACCATCATCCCGACTGGCTGTCGAGCCGACCGCCCGCCCAAAATCTCACAACACACTAAGGAGGACGTTTTGAAACGCTCAATCATGTTGCTCGTGGCGGTCGCGCTGGTGGCCGGCGCCTGCGGCGAGTCTGTCGATGATGCTGCTACGGAAACGACTTCGACGACGGCGACCCCAACGACCACCACGGAAGCGACCACGACCACCACGGCGGCGACCACGACGACTGCTGCACCGACGACGACCACCACCACCGAAGCAGCAGGCATCGTTGAAGGTGAAGACCCCGACGTGGACGCCGTCGTCGTCGCCTACACGATCGCGCTCGACAGCGTTTCCACGTACGAGGACAAGGCACCGTATATCGACGATCCTGCCGGACTCGAGGACACGGTTGCGCAATACCTCGCCACCGGGGAGTCCATGGGCGGCATCGGCGTCGCAGTATCGGCGGTAGCCATCGATGGAGACACCGCGGTGGTCACCTACGACCTGCTGTTCGGCGGTAACCCGTCCTATCCGGATCTCTCGGGCGATGCGGTCAAGACGGCCGACGGCTGGAAGATCACCAGGGAAGGGTTCTGCTCGCTGATGTCCTCGGCCCGGGTTGGGTGCCCGTAACCGGGAGGTCGGAATGCGCGCAAGACTGAGCATCGTGGTGGCGGTTGCGCTGGTGTTGGGCGCTTGCGCGGCTGAGTCCGTCAGCACCACGACGGTCGATCAAACCACAACCGGCACGACACCCGAGACCTCCGAAGCCACGACATCGACCTCCGGTGTCGAAGGGCCGCCGAATATCACTTTCGTCGGAGCGGACGGCGTCGAGTCGACGATTGTCGACACCAGCCGCATCGTCACGTTGAGCGGCGACCTGACCGAGACCGTTTGGGAGCTGGGATTCGGGGCCTCGGTCGTTGCGACCGATGTCACCACCGTCTATCCGCCGGAAGCGATCGGACTGCCGGTCGTGGGAGTGGGCCGCTTCCTGTCGGCGGAGGGGGTCCTGGCGCAAGAGCCGACCCTCGTTATCGGCGACACCCAAACATCGCCCCGCGAGGCGATCGAGCAGATTCGCGGTGCAGGGGTCCCAGTGGTGATACTCGAGGTGCCCACCACCTTTGAAGGACTGTACGAAAAGACCGGTGCCCTGGCCGAGGCACTCGGTGTGCCCGAACGCGGCGATGATCTCGCTCAAGAGATCCGTGCTGAGATCGAGGGCACCCTCAGCACGGCGCCGCCGCTCGACCCGAAACCGGGCGTCGCCTTTGTGTACAGCCGAGGTCCCGATGTGATGCTGTTGTTCGGGTCGGAGATGACCACCCAACCCCTCATCGAAGCCGCCGGGGGGACCGACGTAGGAGCCACGAGCGGCGTCACAGGCACGGTTTCGATCACTCCTGAAGCTCTGGTGGCGGCGGCGCCGGATGTCATCATCATCACCAGGGAGGGACTCCAAGCTCTAGGAGGAATCGCCGGGCTCCTGGCCATCCCGGGGTTTGCCGAGACACCGGCGGGCCGGGAAGGACACATCCTGGACTATCCGGAGGGGGACTTCTTGACGTTCGGTCCCCGGATCGGCGCGTCACTCGAGCTGCTGATCACCGATCTACGATCCGTGCTCGGCGATTCGTGACCCAACCGGCCACCGACCCCGACCTGCGCTCCAGCCGCTTCACGGCCGTGACGGTGCTCGGGATCGGGCTGCTGGCTCTCATGGTGGCGGGGCTCTTGAGCGGCGCAGTGGCGGCCGGCCCGACTGATTTGTTCCACATGCTCGCCAGGCGTCTCGGGCTCACCGACGACCCGGAGCGCCTCACCGATTCGGTTTTGTGGGCTATCAGGCTTCCCCGGGTCCTGTCGGGGGCGGTCGTCGGCGCTGGATTGGGGGTGGCCGGAGCTGCCCTGCAGGGAACATTCCGCAACCAGATGGCCGACCCTCACCTGGTCGGGATCTCGCCGGCGGCCGGCCTCGGCGCGGTTGCCGGGATCGCCCTCACTCCCGTGGGTGGCCCTCCACTCATCATGATGGTTGGTGCCGCCGTGGGCGGTGCCGCGGTCGCGTTGCTGATGCGCAGGATTGCGAAGCGAGTAATCGAGTCCAACCAGTTCATCCTGGTCGGGTTGGCGTTGGGTCTGGCGATGCTTGCCTGGTTGGGAGCGATCGTGCTGGCTTGGGACAGCCCGCGGGTCCCCACGTTCACCTTCTGGGTCTTTGGGGGGCTGGCCGGGTCGACCTGGTCGGCGCTGGCCGCCGGGGCCCCTCTCGTGGCGATCGGGGTAACAATCGTCGCAGCGTCCGCCCGTTCTTTGGATCTTCTCGCCCTCGGCGAGACCGAAGCCCGCCATGTCGGCGTCGAAGTCGACCGGGTGATCACCGTGATCCTGGTCGGGGTCGGTTTGGCGGTCGGCGGTGCCGTGGGTCTCGGTGGAGCCATCGGATTCGTAGGCCTGATCGTCCCGCTCGTCTTGCGCAGATGGATCGGGCCCACCCATAAATGGCTCCTCCCTGCCTCCGCTTTGGGCGGCGCCGCCATGGTGGTTGCCGTCGATATTCTGGCGAGAACGGTTGCCGCCCCGATTGAGATACCCGTCGGCCTGTTCACGGCCATCCTGGGCGCACCGGTCTTCGTGTGGTTCCTGATGCGAGTCGGGCGGTCACGTTCATGAAACCGGCCGTACGGGGACAGGCGATAACGTACCGGCGCGGAGCTGCGGTCCTGTTAGATCAGGTGGACCTCACCACCGACCCCGGTGAGATCCTGGGGATCGTCGGGCCCAATGGGGCCGGGAAAACCACGCTCCTGCGAATCCTGGCCGGGGACCTCGTTCCTTCCACCGGCCATGCCTGGGTACAGGATGCCGACGCGTCCCGGGCAACCTTGCTGGAGCTGGCCCAACTGAGGGCCTACTTGAGCCCGAAAGGCGTATCCGAGAACCCCTTCACCGTTCGGGATACGGTCGCCATGGGCCGGCACCCGCACCGTCGCGCCATGATGGACGCCCAGGAACATGGGGCGATAGTCGAGTCGGCGATGGAAAGAACCGACATCATCCACCTTGCGTCACGGGTGATGAGCAGCTTGTCAACGGGGGAGCAGCAGCGGGTTGGATTGGCACGCGTCATCGCTCAGGAGACCCCCGTTCTCCTCTTGGACGAGCCGACCTCGGCCCTCGACATCGGTCATCAGGAGAAGGTGATGCGAGTTCTGCGATCACTTGCCGGGGAAGGCACAGCCATCATTGTGATCCTGCACGACCTCAACCTGGCGGCAGCCCATTCCGACCGCATCATGTTGCTCAACGCGAGTGCGGCTATCGCCACAGGAACCCCGTCCGAGGTATTGACCAGCGAGAGCCTCACCTCGGTCTACCGGCAGCCGATGAAGGTCGTGACACATCCGCACCGCGACTGCCCCCTCGTGTTGACGGTCGACTCCCCGGACCGCTCCCGCTGATGGGTCCCGCCTCAGTGGTGCTGGAGTTCTTTGCTTGCTTCCTCCTGACGCGATACCGCCGGGGTGCCTTTCTCGCCTCGGCGCGCCGCGAAGGCGTACGCCAGGGCATGGCTGAAGAGCCCAACCCCCCACGGAATCGTCACCCAGTAGGCGTATTCCAGTCCCCCGCCGGCCGCGATGTCCTGGATCCACAGGAACCCGTTGACCACCACAAAGATGCCGGTGTGCCACATCAGGCCTGCGAACTCGCTCTGCGGCTGACGGACCCGGGGATGGCGCACATCCCACGTCACCAGCGCGATAGCGGCAACCAAGAGTACGCCGCCGCCGATCAGCAGCCCGTATCCCCACGCTTCCGAAATGTCACCCACCCGCCAGGTCAGGGTGTCGCCGCCAAGTCCCAGGTACTGGTCTTCCCCGCCGAACAGAA
>JAHEDM010000216.1 GCA_024641205.1 Actinomycetes bacterium | reverse complement strand
CTGGTCGGATATAGAAAGATGGGCGAAGGCCACAGGCCGCCTGCCGTCCTGAGAGGTCAGATCCCGCCCGACTCCGTGATACGTTGTTCACATAACAGGCGAGCGCGCCGTTGAGCGCCTTCACGCAAGGGAGGCGCTCAACGCAATTTCGGCGGTGTAATCGCAGGCAACCGACACGGATCGGGCGCCCTAACAACAGGCGAGCTGGCGTCCTCAACATCGACCGGCGTGCTCGGCGAGCCACTACCGTTCGAACATGTCCGGCCGAGTGGACAGATTCGACTGGCTCTCGCGAGGGCCGCGGACCGAAAGGGATCTGTGTCGTCGCTGAATCACCTGCCGCTCCTCCTCTTGGACGTGAACGGGGTCATCAATGATCTCAACGCCCCATGTCGGGCATTGGCCAACGACGAGTTGGCTGCCCGCCTTGGCGTCGGCCCGTTCCCGGCGATCGACCCGCATGGGAACGAACGATTCGGCACCGGATGGAAGACCGAGCACGTCCGACCGTTGGCCGAAGCTGCGCTGGGCGAGGGGCGATCGGTGGTGTGGATCGAGGATTTCAACGGCGTACTACCGGACCTGTCAAAGATTCCAGGTGATCGGAACTCCACGGTGGCACCGAGGGCATCACCAATAGCAAGGCCGAGCAGCGCGCCAGCTCGGTGATCGTCGACTCTGCTCATCTATCTCCCAAAACTCGACCTCCGCGATCGTATGACGGGCGAGTGACAGAATCCAATGGTTGAATGCCCTGATGGTCTCTTTGCAGGAAGCATTGGATGGGGTGTACATCGACTTCGAAGGGAACGTCGATCACGACGCCTCCCTCCTAGGAGTTCTCTATCGCGGGAGCAAGCACGACGTCTTCTTCCAGATGGTGCATGAGGAAACTCTGTGGCCGGCCGCGGACGCGAAGGCATCGAACCCGAAGTTCAACTGCGAACGAGCGAGTATCGATAACGCGGCTCAGCTACTGCTTGATCTCTCCGCGTCCGGGCGCCGGGTATACGCATTCTCGGAACGGGAAGCTCAAGTGTTTCGGGAGGAGGCAACCGAGCCTCTTGGCAATTCAGTCGCAGACTTGATCGTCAATGTTCGCAAGCCCGCCAAGCGATGGAAGAGCAAGTTCTTCCGGGACAAGAAGTTCGTGAAGCACCCTCGGTTCCTCAAGAGCGGCAAGAACACGCTGGCAAACTTCCTCGACCTAATCGACATCCACTACCCGGCCTATCTGGGATTCAAGAAAACGGGCCCCAGGATCGCCGCCGTACGGAACCAGCTCACAAAGAAGCAGGGCGATTGGACGAAGGTAACGCCCACCGTCAAAGCAAAGTGGACGAAGGCTCTAGCGAAGAATCGGCTCGACTGTGAGTATCTGCGTGACTTGACCGTACGCATTGCGAAGGATGCCCAGAACTAAGCGAGTTTGGGCATCGAGTTGCGAACGGGCTATCGCAGTCCGCTCAACTCCAGCAGAGCACCTGCCAGCTCCGTCAGTTCCTCTCTGTACTCGAGATCGTCGCACCAGCGCTGCGGCAAGGCCTCAACGCCCATGTAGGCGCCGACCATGTTGCCCGCCATCGAGGCCACCGTGTCGGCGTCGCGACCGCCGTTGACGGCCGTTACCAATACCTCTTCAGGATCTTCCGGGGATCTTAGGAAACACCACAGTGCGGCCGGCAGGGACTCGAGCACGAAGGCACCATTCCAAAGTCGGCCGAAGGCCTCTGAGGATGGAAGTTCGAGCATGTCGCCCACCTCAAGGAGGCGATCCAGTAGACGCACCGGTTCGCCGGACGCTTCGTACCGCCGTTCCGCAACGGGTGGATCGTTTACGCCGGTCATGATCGCTTTGAGTCCGGCGAAGTATCGGTCCGGCGATAGTGAGCCGGGAGGGAGGTGAAGGAGGAACGCAACCGAGAAGGCGACGGCGATCGCGCTGGCTGCGGCGGTCGGGTCGGCGTGGGTGATCACGGCGCTGAGTGCCGCATCTCGTCGGAGCGGCTCTGGGTCGGTTGGGCGAAACAGCCCGATCGGTGCAGCCCGCATGGCTGCTCCGTTGCCTGCGGAGGGGACGCCGCTTTGATACCAGGGCACGCCTTGCCGGAGATTCAGCACGGCTTCAGTGCACGCCCGCCCTTTGCCACGTCCATGTGGGAACCAGTCCACGAACCGGGAAGCCAGATGCTCCGGGTCGAGGATTCCACGGTCGACAATCGAGTCGGCGACGCACATGGTCAACTGCGTGTCGTCGGTGATCGTTCCGACCGGTCCACCGGTCCAGCCGTGCCACGGTACGAAGTCGCGTAGCACCCCGAACCGTCGACGTACTTCCTCCAAGGGCTTTCCCTCGGCCGGTCTGCCGAGCGCGTCGCCGATGGCACCGGCGAGCAACGAGCCGAAGTACTTCGAGGCATAGTCGGTGGTGTGTCTCAAAGCCAAGCCGATGGCCGCCGGATCGGCCGACCACGCTGGGGGAAGCAAGCCGCGCTCCGTGAGGCGGTCCAGAGCAATGCGGTCGTCGGCAAGCCCGTGGATATCGTCGCTCAATCTCGACTCCTTCCGGCCGTCTGCCGGCGCGACTTGGCTTATTCCCCGAACCTAGCCATCCCAGAGCCTTCCAACTACCCGTACCATGGTCACATGACCACACCTTCCGACGAACCTCAGGGCGCAGGCGGAAGTCGGTTCGACCGCCTCACTGGTATGGCGAAGCGAGTCATCCCCGATCGACCGCCCAAGCTCGATCCCCGCCGTTCGATCCTCGACGACGCCGCTCCGAAACGCACACCGGATGAACCGGCCGGATTCGCGGTGGCACTGGCTTCCGCTCAGTTGCTGGTTGCCGAGCACATCGCCTCCAAGGAGGAGAACGAGAAGCGTCGAAACAAGATGGATCGGGTGGTGCAGATCCAGCGGGAGGAACTTGGGCAGCTTGTCGCACCCGGGGAAGGGGAGCTCGATCCGTCGACCGTGGTTGCTTCGCTGACCGGTGCCGACGCCGACACTCGAGTCACGTTCCTCATCGAAGTGTTCTTCCTCGACCCCTTCTCGCCCTACTCGTTGCGCTCCAACAGAAAGGAGCGCAAGCGAGCCCTACAGCTTCTCGCTCCCCTGGTCGGTGAGGACAAGAAGGTGATCCGCCGGATCGAGAAGGCCGGAGCCGACGCAAAGAAATCCCACGACAAGCAGAACTGGGGCAAGGTCGGTCTGGTGGGAGTTGGAGCCGCAGTGGTGCTTGGCGTCGGCGGGTTCATGGCCGCACCCCTATTCGGCGCAGCCCTCGGGACGGCGGCCGGTCTCTCAGGAGCGGCGGCTACTGCTCATGGTCTGGCGCTGCTCGGCGGGGGTGCGCTCGCCGCCGGAGGGGCGGGAATGGCCGGCGGTCTCTGGATGGTTGCGGGGGCAGGAGCCGCCCTCGGCGCAATCGGTGGTGGCGGCGGCATCAAACTGTTCCAACTGGGCGCCGCTCAGGCCCGCGGCGAGTTGATCAAACTCCAGGTCACCTACAAGCTCACCATCCTCCACGGCCAGGCGGACCTGATCAAGGCGCAGGCGGTGATTACCGACCTGGCCGGCCAGGCGACCGAACTCCGCAGCAAGGTCGAAGAGGAGCGCCTACTCAACGACGACAACGCCAAGCGGGTCACCGACCTCGAGGAAACGCTGCAAGCCCTCGAAGAGACGATCATGTGGATGCGGTCGCAGGAGGACGAACTCGAATGAGTGAGTTTGGCGGACTGGAGGTAGTCCTCCGGTTCCTGGCCGAGGATCTGGCCGAACTCGTCGACCGACTGGACAACGACCTCGAGCACGCAAAAGAGACCGGTCGGGCGCTGGACGAAGACGAAGAGATAGCCGAAAGGCTCCGCGCCGAAGTCGAGAAGATGGCGCAGAAACGTGGCATCAAATCGCCGCCACCGGACACCACCCGCTCCCAAGAGACCCCTCTAAGGGCCCAAACGCAGGCGCCGATCCGTCTCGATTGGGACGCGCTCACTGCCAAGGCCCGCTCCGACCTCCTCGAGCGAAATATCGATCCCACAACCGTCAAAGTCGATGACCTCCTCGATCGGACGGAGGTCGAACGAATTGAACGGCGTCACAACGGTGGGTTCGAAGTTCGGGGGCGGCTCGACCCATACGACCTGACCGCTGCGCTGGCGGCCGGTGTGGTAGGGGCGATGGTCGACTATCTGGTGGTGAAGATCCCGTCAACGACGTTTTGGGAGGGCAGCATCCAAACCGGAAGTGCCATGACCGGGGCGCTTCGGGATCTGTCGCTGGACAGCGACAACTGGCTGGCCGTGCTGGCTCGGGTTCCCTTCGACCGGGTGATCGGGACGGGTATCCCCGGGTTCATCCCCCAGAGCCACCGGGTGCAAACGTTCGGCCACGACCCCCTCTTCGGGCTCGGGATGGGCGTGATCGACATCATTCGGGGAACTCTGACCGGCATCGACCCGACGGGCGACGTAGCCGTGATCGCTTCACCGGGCCTGCAGGTCGCCAACCCGGCACTCGCCTTCGGGCTCGAGGTGCTGCACCTGCTCTCTGACGTCGGCACCAGAAGCGGCCTCCCGCTACCCGGCTGGACGGCGCTACTCACACTCAAGTCAGGGTCATTTGGAGAGACCGATCAGACGCTGGCCGAGTTGTCGCGGTGGATGTTCATGCGGGGCTACGACAGCTGGCATTTCCTCACGATGAGCACTTCGGTTGCCGCCGTCGAAGCCACCCTCCGCGCCTACTTCGCTCTTCGACAACAACACGACGAGGCTTACCGGGCCGACGCCGAAGCGGAAGCCGCCCGGGCCGATTCTGATCGAACCTCCGATCATCCGCGATACCAGGCCATGTCGTTGCTGGCCCATGGCACCGCCGCCGCCGGGAACCTCGGCAAGCTGGCCCTGGCCGGCGGCAACCCGTTGACCA
>JAHEDM010000215.1 GCA_024641205.1 Actinomycetes bacterium | reverse complement strand
GATCAGTGCCGCGCTGAAAGCATCCCAACGGTATTCACCATCGCCCCAGGCCAGCCCTCCGCCCACCAAAACGGGAACCACCGCCGCCCACAACGTATGTGGTCGGGCGGCGATCAACCAGGAGCGGGCGTTGCTCATGGCCGGCTCAGAAATGCCAGGGATAATCAGACCAATCCGGATCCCGTTTCTCCAGGAAGGCATCCCGCCCTTCGGTTGCCTCGGTGGTTCCGTAGGCCAGGCGGGTCGCTTCTCCGGCGAAGAGTTGCTGGCCGACCAGCCCTTCGTCTGGCAGGTTGAACGCATACTTCAACATGCGGACCGAGGTCGGGCTCTTGCGGTTGATTTCGGCTGCCCACTCGAGGGCAACCTTCTCCAGATCTGCGTGCGGTACGGCCGCGTTGGCTGCGCCCATCGAGACGGCCTCATCGGCCGAGTAGTCGGCCCCCAGGAAGAAGATCTCCCTGGCTCGCTTCTGTCCGACCTGGCGAGCCAGCAGCGCAGAGCCATACCCGCCGTCAAAGCTGGCGACGTCGGCGTCTGTCTGTTTGAACACGGCATGTTCCCGTGACGCGACCGTGAGGTCGCACACAACGTGCAAGCTGTGGCCCCCGCCGACGGCCCAACCCGGTACTACGGCGATCACCACTTTTGGCATGAACCGGATGAGGCGTTGGACCTCCAGGATGTGCAGCCGGCCCAGCCGGGCCGGATCGATTCCATCGTCGCCTGCATATTTGTACCCGTCCGCTCCTCGGATCCGCTGATCACCGCCCGAGCAGAAGGCCCATACGCCGTCCTTGGGAGACGGTCCGTTTCCGGTCAGGAGCACGCAACCGACATCGCTGCTCATGCGGGCATGGTCGAGGGCCGTGAACAACTCATCGACGGTTTGGGGGCGAAAGGCGTTGCGGACCTCCGGCCGGTTGAAGGCAATCCGGACCGACCCATGCTCGACGGCCCGGTGGTAGGTGATGTCCTGGAATTCGAATTCATCGACGACTTTCCACGCAGAAGCGTCGAAAAGACCGGAAACCTGCACCGTCGACATAGGTTGCCTCTCCCTAACTAGGCCGGCAGTTACTGTAGTGATGCTGGAGGAAAGCAACTCATGTACGACTGGTTAGCAGCGAGAGCAGCAGAAGATGCGTCCAGTCTGTGTTTGGCCGTCGGTGATCAGAAGGTCTCCTTTGCCGATCTCGACGAGCAGGTTGCCCGGGCGGCCGGTTCGCTGGTCAGCGCCGGGGTCAAAGCCGGATCCCGGGTTGCCGTGTGGGGGGCGCACGACCTTGCCACGGTGCGGGCCATGTGGGCGGTGCCCAGGACCGGGGCGGTGCTGCTTCCCATCAATACCCGGCTTACCGAACAGGAAGCTACCTCCCAGGTCGTCGACGCTGCCGTCTCGCTCGTCCTGGGTCACGGTGACCGACCCGCCCTTGCCGTCCCCTCATTGGATCTCGACGAGCTGGCCGATGGGGTTCCCTATCGGGCTGATCCCCCTCACGCCGACACGCCGCATTCGGTCGTATACACGTCGGGAACCGGGGGGAACCCGAAGGGCGTGATTCTCACCTGGGCCAACCTCGAGGCGGCGGCAGGCGCATCGGCCGAGGTGCTCAACCACGGTCCAAAGGATCGATGGCTGGCGGTCCTGCCGCTCTACCACGTTGGTGGCATGTCGATCCTGATCCGGTCCGCTCGTCAAGGCGGGGTGGTCGTGCTGGACGGGTTCGATCCCCATCGGGTGGCCACCCACCTGCGGGGAGGACGCATAACCCTTGTTTCGTTGGTTCCAACCATGCTGTCGCGACTGCTCGATGTCTATCCCGGCCCCTACCCGGACTTGCGTGCCGTGGTGCTGGGAGGAGGCCCGGTTTCCGAATCGCTCCTGGCTCGGGCAGCCGCCGGCCGGGTACCCGTGCTTTCGACCTACGGACTCACCGAAGCTGCCTCGCAGGTGGCGACGGTGCCGCTGGAGGCGGCCCTCGCCCGTCACAAGGTGGTGAGACCCGTACCGGGAATGGAGCTGCGCATCGTGGATGAGGCGGCCGGGGAGGTCGCAACGGGGACCACCGGCCGGGTCCAAATCCGGGGACCGGCAATCTCGCCTGGATATCTGCATGACCGTCCTAGAACTCCCGGCAGCTGGTTCACCACCGGCGATCTAGGCCGCTTGGACGCCGATCGCAATCTCGAAATCGTCGGCCGGGCAGACGACACGATCATCACCGGGGGCGAGAACGTCTATCCGGTCGAAGTCGAGGCAGCTATCGAGGAGAACCCAGAAGTTGTCGAAGCTGCCGTGTATGGAATCGAGGACCCCGAGTGGGGGCAGATAGTCGCCGCCAAGGTGGTCGCTCCCGGCGTCGATGATCAAGACCTCGATTGGTTCCTGCGGAGCAGATTGGCAGGATTCAAGATCCCGACTCGTTGGACCTTCGTGGCATCGATCCCGCGCACGAGTCTCGGTAAGATCGACCGATCGCGTGTCAAGCTTCCCGAATGACACCGTCGTCCGGGTGGCCGGTACGCTGAGGGTGTGGATGAGCTCGCTGTAAACGGATACCGGATTCCGGCCGGGGACCTCGAGTGGAAGTTCGATCCTTCTGGTGGCCCCGGGGGACAGCATGCCAATCGAGCCAGCAGCCGGGTTGAGCTGAGTTTTGATCTGCGATCGTCAAACGTGTTTCCCGAAGAACTTCGTGATCACATGGTCGAGCGGCTGGCCGCTAGGGCGCAAAAAGGGATCGTCCGAGTCATGGTCACTGATTCCAGGTCACAATGGCGCAACCGCCAGGTTGCTCGCCGGCGCCTGGCTACTCTGTTGCAAGAGGCTATGCGCCAACCCAAGCAGCGTCACCCAACCAAACCGGGCCGGGCTGCACGGGAGCGACGCCTCGATGAGAAACACCGCCGCTCTGACAAGAAGGCCGGGCGCCGCCCGCCCGACCTCGAATGAAACCCAGGAAGGGGTGATCGTGACCGCTCGGGTTGTCGTTGTCGCCAACCGGTTGCCGTTGCGGCGGACCGAAGATGGCTGGGAGACCAGCCCGGGGGGTTTGGTCAGCGCCGTTGCTCCTTTCCTCCAGGAACACGGCGGGAGCTGGGTCGGTTGGACGGGAGCTCCCGATGATGCCCCTGCGCCATTCTCCCATGATGGGATTGAGCAAAGACCGGTTCGGCTGTCTCAGTCGGAAATCAACGATTTCTATTTGGGATTCTCCAATGGGACCATCTGGCCGCTCTATCACGATGCCATCCGCCCGCCCGAGTTTCACCGGCATTGGTGGCATCCTTACGTGGAGCTGAATCGTCGTTTTGCGGCCGAGGCTGCAGACACGCTGCGACCGGGAGATCTGGCGTGGATCCATGACTATCAGCTCCAATTGGTGCCGGCGATGCTGCGCCGTCTGCGACCGGATGTACGGATCGGTTTCTTCCTCCACATTCCCTTCCCTCCGGTCGAGATCCTGGCGAGGTTGCCGTGGCGTCGCGAAATATTGGAGGGTCTGATGGGTGCCGATGTGGTTGCTTTCCAGACCCGTCTTGGTCGGCACAACTTCGGCCGGGCCGTCCGCCGGTTCCTGGGTGGCGAGGGCACCACCCGCTGGCTCCGGGCCGGGGACCGGAACGTGCGCCTCATGTCTGCCCCGATATCCATCGACAGGGACGGTTACGCGGCCCTCTCTGCATCACCGGCGGTCCAGGCGAGAGTGGCCGAGCTTCGTCAAGAATTGGGAGTTGATCGGAAGATCGTTCTGGGGGTCGACCGCCTCGACTACACGAAAGGGATCGACGTGCGGCTGCGGGCGTACGACACCCTCCTGCGACGCCACCGGGAAAGGGCTGAGGATGTCTTGTTCCTGCAGGTTGCGGTTCCGAGTCGCGAGGGGGTTGGCGATTATGCGACCATGCGAGACGAGGTCGAGGGCCTGGTCGGTCGGATCAACGGTGCTCACGGCGCACTACATCATGTTCCCGTGCACTACCGGTATGGGAGCCTCGAACCCGAGGAACTGGTCGCCTACTACCGAATGGCCGACATCATGTGTGTGACCCCGCTGCGGGACGGCATGAACCTGGTTGCGAAAGAGTACATTGCCGCCCGCCCGGGAGACAACGGGGTGCTGGTTTTGAGCGAGTTCGCTGGTGCCGCCCAGGAGCTGCGCCAAGCCCTACTCGTCAACCCATATGACGTGGATGGGGTTGCCGAAGGGCTGTGGCGAGCGCTGCATCTGCCACCTGCAGAAGAACGGTCCAGGATGCAGGCGATGCGACGCCAGGTTCAAAGGCACGACGTCTTCCGGTGGGCCCGCGCTTGTATAGAGGCTATTCAGCAATGACGCGGCTCGTGGAGGCACTGGAGGCGGCTGCGTCTTCCCCGGTGGTCCTGGTGGCCTGCGATTACGACGGAACCCTTGCCCCGATTGTCGCAAATCCCGATCACGCCTATCCAGATTCTCGGGCACTGGCGGCGTTGGTGTCGCTGGGCGCCCTGCCGGGCACTCATGCCGCCATGCTGTCAGGTCGCGAAGTCGCGGTGCTCGAGCGGCTCACGGGTGGATCCCCCGGGGTAGAGCTCGTCGGCAGCCACGGGGCAGAGCAGTTCGGTCGTGTCCCGGATATCGACTCGCAAGCACGCGAGGATCTGGCCGGCGTGCATGACCGCATGGTCGCCCTCTGTGACGAGTTCGCGGGCTCTCGTGTAGAAACAAAGGCGGCTGGCGTGGCTTTCCACTACCGGAATGTTGAAACGGTCCGGCAGCCGGCGGCCGAGGCGGCGGCTCGCCGAATTGGCCTCGATTATCCCCGATTGGCCATGCTCGAGGGCAAACGGGTCATCGAGTATGTCGGGTCCAAGACGAATAAAGGGCAAGCGTTGCTGACCCTGCGGAACCGGTGGGGGGCCGACGTCGTGGTCTTCATTGGAGACGACGTGACCGATGAAGACGCGTTTGCCTTGCTGCGACCGGTCGATGTGGGCATCAA
>JAHEDM010000214.1 GCA_024641205.1 Actinomycetes bacterium | reverse complement strand
TGGATTGCGGGATTCGCGATCGAGTCCGTTGCCGACTGGCAGAAATCAGCCTTCAAACGGACCCCGGCCAACGAAGGCCGGTTCATCACTTCGGGGCTTTGGGCATGGTCGCGTCATCCGAACTACTTCGGTGAGATAGTGCTCTGGACGGGAATCGCCATCATGGCGCTGCCGGCACTCACGGGCTGGCGATGGATCACGTTGATCTCGCCGGTGTTTGTCGTACTGTTGCTCACCCGGGTGAGCGGCATCCCGATGCTCGAGGCCCGGGCCGAGAAGCGCTGGGGTGACGAAGACGAGTACCAGCAGTACACGAACCGCACGCCGGTATTGATCCCCCGGGCACCCCGCACCTAGCCGCACTGATTATCGCGGGGACAGAAGACGGCGTTGTCCGGGCCTTTCGCTTCAGAACCCCCTGGTCTGACCTTCCCAAGGTTGACTCGAGCCGGTCTGGTACTCCTCTACCGAGGGCCCTCGAAGCTCCATGAGCCAGCGACGACCTAACACATAGGTTGAAACTAGAAGGAGCAGCAGCGACGGCCATCCCAGAACGACCCTTGCCAAACCGAGAGCCGCCGTGTCCCCGCCGACGTAGAGCAGCCACTGGATCAGTGCCCTCAATGCGAAGAACGCGGCCCAAATCCAACTGGTACGCGTGTAGGCAGGTCTGACATTCGGATGCCAATACCACCCGAGCGGCCAACCCCGTGTCAGCCGGCTGGTCCAGGCGACAAAGGGCCGGCGCGCGCTAATCGACAGAACGATCACCAGCGTGGTAGCCGAACTGCTGATGATCCCGGGAAGGAAGAAGTCGCCGGCCGAGCCTGACCTGAGGGCCAAGGTAGCCGCGAGGGCAGTCCCGAGAAGCCCGGCCACGGCGAAACGGATCCGTCGGCCGCGGGCAAGACGCCAGGCTGTGATCATCGCTGCAGAACCGATCCCTACCACCGTCGCCATCGTCACACCCCACAGGGCGTTAGCCACGACGAACAACAGTGGAGGCAAAACCCCGTCGGCAACTGCGAACCGGCCGGAGACCAGACCTCTCAGCTCGGCTCGGATCTCAGCTGTGGACATGGTGTATGACGGCCGCAACCGCCGGAGGGGCGTTCAACGGCCGACCTCACCCTCGGGGACAACCGCGGAGTTGGAATGAACCCGCTCTCCAGTCAGCAACTCACGAACGCTCGAGGCGGTGAACGAGGCGTAAACCAGATACAGGGCGGCGGCGAGGTTTCCGAGGACGACCAAACCTGCCCACCAAAGGACTACCGCTGATAACCGACGTTCTCTTACCGATACCCAGATGCCAAAAAAGACAAGACCGACGTAGAGGTCGATAAACGTCACTTTGCCCCAGGACAGGGCCCAGATTGCCGAGCCCTCATCCATGAAGCCACCTGATAGGAAGCCGAGAACAATAGTGACCGTCATGATCACCGCACCAAGCAGCGAGAGCGCCCTAATAACAAACATCACACCCTTATTCGGAGCCGGCGCCGGTTTCGGATTGAATCCGCGGTGTTGACATGAGAGAACGGGCCCGCCCCCCCGGTGTCTCAACAAACGGGCCGGCTAGTCGCCAAAGACGCTGCTGACCGCGTCGTCGGCCAGCGCCTGACCGGCCTCCTCGTATAGATTCCGAGCCACGTCGACTCCAGCCTCCTGGAGCTCGACAACCTGGTCCGGGAAAGTAGCAACAGCCGCGATGCGGGCCGCCGGCAAGAACTCACGGACCCGTTTGGCACATTCGAGATTGGCAGCGTGGTTGCTCATCGCGGCAATGACCAAATCGACGTCCGGGTGGAACCGAACCCTCTCCCAGAAATCCCGGTCGAGCGCGTCCCCCCTGACGGCAGTCCGCCCCTCTGCGCAGTGGCGGTCCACCGTCTCTTGACGCCGATCTACTCCAACCACCAACAAACCCCGCCGGACCACCATCTCGTCATAGGCGCCGGCGCCGACCCGCCCCATGCCGAAGATGAGCACCCGAGCATCACCGCAATCGATCACCGCGTCCTCTGGTGCCGGCGGATGTCGCTCGAACGAGCCGAGCGACGACGACCATCGCTCATAGAACCTGTAGCGCACCGAGTTGGCAGCCGAGGCCAGCACGAATGAAGTCGCCACCGCTATCGCTACCGTCGAAACCCAGTCTTGATCGAGCAGACCCGACGCGAGAGCTGCCGATCCCACAATCAAACCGAATTCGCTGAAGGTTGAGAGAGTCAGCGAAGTATGCAGGGCGGTCCGAGACCGCATCCGAAAGCGGGTAAACGCCCAGAAAAACGCGGCACTCTTCACCGGTACCAAGGCGACCAGCAGCACACCAACGATCCAGGCGGCCGGCGACGGAGTTCCCTGCAAGCCAATGGATAGGAAGAACCCAACCAGAAACAAGTCCTTGAACCCCAGCAAGCGGTCCGCCATTTCGCCTGCGCGAGGATGCCGCGCCAGGATCAACCCGGCCACCAGCGCCCCCAGGTCGGCCTTGAGACCCAACAGACCGAACGCTCCGGCCCCAACACCCAAGGCCAGCGTGAATCCGAGTAGCACGACCATCTCGCCGTGGTCGGTGCGATCGAGCAGCCAACCGACGAGGGGGCGGAGGAGGAAGAAGCCCGGCACGAGCAGCAAGGCATAGGGGGAAGGCCATCCCCCGCCGGTTGCGACAAGGAAAGCTACCGCCAAAATATCCTGCAGGATGAGGACGCCCACCGCCAGGCGACCGGCGAGCGACTCCGATTCGTCGGTTCGCTCCAAGGCTTTCACGGCAAAGACCGTGCTGGAAAATGAGAGAGCGAACCCAACGATGAGGGCCCGGCCAGGATCGAGATCCCGCAGAAGGGGCACACCAAGCACCCCGGCCCCGAGCAGCAATCCACCGATGAGCACTGTGGCTGCCGCTGCCATCATCGAGGTGGTAACCCAAACCGCCGGCCGGCCCAGAGTGCCCAGACGTAACTTGAGACCGATCCCGAAGAGAAGCAACAGAATTCCCACCTCGGAAATCAAGTCGATTGCCTCGGTTGTGGCGTATCCGAACGCATGGAGCACAAAGCCGGCCACCAAGTACCCCACCAGCGGCGGCAGTCCACCCAGCCGGGCAAGCAAGCCAAACCCAAAGGCAGCGACGAGGAACGCAATCTCCATGTCAAGAGCGATTATCGCAGGGAAGATCGTTCACGGCGGGCCAACCTTCCCGGTTACGGCCGGGAGGCCCCCGCTCTGATCGCCGGTCAGGCAGCGGTTGCCGTCTCGCCTCGCAGGCTCGAAAGCAGACGCGCCTGCTCCAATGCGGTGCCCAACTGGGCGGCATTGACGGTGCCGACCGGAACCGAAACGTCCCATACGACTGTGAGCGCTCTCGAGCTCAGTTTTGTGAAAAGGTCCGCGGCCGGTTCATCGGCCTGCACGGCGGGCAGTTCGTCGAGCTCCTGAGCTACCGACCGCACGGACAATGTGTATCGCTCATCGATCGGCACGGCAGCCAGGGCCTGCAACGTGACCAACCGGCTCGGCGTTCCCTCAATCCCAGTCAAGAAGTAGACCGGCCGTTGGTCGGCAATCGCACGGCGATCGATGAACGCTGCTACCGACATCCAATCTCCTTCCGGCGGCCCGGCCGGAGTCATCACGTCTCTCACTCGGACGCCCTGCAACTCCGAGCGGATGGTGCTGTAGCTGCCCTCCGCCGTGGCCGCGCCTCGGAGGAACCAGCCGATCAGTGCCGTCCAGAGGCCACCGGCGCCTCCGGCCGCGAACTGGACGATGCCCAGGACGATGAGGGCCGTGCCGACCAGCCGCCCGGCCTTCGTCGCCGTTGCGGTGGCCCGAGCGCGGTCGCCCTGACGCTTCCACAACCAGGCATGCAACAACCGGCCCCCATCGAGGGGAGCCCCGGGGATGAGGTTGAAGACCGCCAGGATGATGTTGATGCTGGCCAACCAGCCGAGCACGGCCCCGAACAGGCCACCAACCACCGAAGCCGGATAGATCAAAGCCAGTCCGAGTACAAGGCTGATAGCCGGACCGATCCCGGCGATGAGAAACTCGGCCCGGGGGGTCTCAGCTTCGCCTTCGAGCTGGGCGACCCCGCCGAATGCCCAAAGGCTGATGCGTTCGACCCGTACTCCGTTGCGTTGCGCGACGATGGCATGTCCCAACTCGTGAACAAGGATGCTGGCCAGCAAGGCCACAGCTGCTGTCACTCCGCCCACAACGTACTGGGTGGTCTCGTAGCCGGGGGCAGCAGCCGGAAGTATCCCGCCCGCCACCGAGAGGGTGACGAGGGCTGCAATTACCAGCACGGTCCAGTTCAACTCAACGGTGACTCCGGCCAGTTTTCCAAGTTTGATCGTGTTCTTCATTGCTTGCCTTTCTCAGATCCGCCGGTCGGCCTTCCCGACAGCCGTCCGGGTATCCAGTGGGAGAAACAATTACCGGGTGAGGGGTGTTCCCGAATCAGCCCAGGTGGGCGATCTGCTGATCGAGGAAGGAAACCAAATCGGCTTCGCGTTCCTGGTCCCAAACGCCCACGGTTCGCCATACGACCCGTCCTGATCGGTCGACCACCAGGACCTGAATCGTGCGGTCGTCGGATATGTCCAGCGCATCGAGGAACGGAGGCTTGTCCAGGTAGAGCGTGATCGTGTGCTCGCGGATCCGGAGGTCGGGGATGCCGGCTCGCATGCCACCATCGATAAACCATTGCGAGAGCCTGCTGCGGGATTGGATCACCGGCAGTTCGTAAGCCACCAGATCGTCCCGTTGTTCTTGCAAACGATTCGCCAAAGGCATCCACGAGTCGACGAGGGCTTGATGACGCTGCCAAAAAGCCAGGAACAAGAGGTTGAGGTCGCCTTCCAGATCACCCGGGAGAGTGAAACGACGCCGCTCGAGGTTGGAACCGGTCACTTGCGGGAAGTACATTGCGTGCTCCTATCAAATCTCGCTAGGTATACGGAATGTGCGGCGATACGGATGATGGATCCGGTTCAGCA
>JAHEDM010000213.1 GCA_024641205.1 Actinomycetes bacterium | reverse complement strand
GAACCGAGCGACATGTCGTTTTCCTTCTCGGTTCAAGGCGGGGTCGAGTACGGAGCCAGCCTCCGTGGGCTGCTCGGCCAACCCACCCGTCTCCTCGATCGGCGCTATCGGTTGATGCTGCGCGACATCTCCCGTTTCCGGCGGATGGGAAGCGAGCTGCTGGCTCAGTCCGCAGAGGGCTCGATCACCGAATTGCTGGAAGTGCACGGATTCTCGGCCGGTTTCATCGACGATTACGTTCTACCCATGACCGGCGCCATCTGGTCGGCCCGTCGGGGCCAGATGCGTCAGTTTCCTGCCTCTACGATGCTCCGGTTCCTCGCCAATCACGGACTCATCGAGATCATCGGACGGCCCAGATGGCGCACCGTGAGCGGAGGAAGCCGCCGCTACGTGGAGAAACTGTCTCGGCCGTTTGCGGATCGCATCCGGCTTTCGTCCCCGGTAACCGGAGTCACGCGAAGCGGCGCACTGGTGATGGTCACCGGCCGCCACGGAGAAGAAGCCTTCGATCAGGTGATCTTCGCTACCCACACAGACCAGGCCCTCCAGATTCTCGGGGCCGAAGCCACGGCGGACGAGCGGAACATTCTCGGTTCCATTCGGTATCAACCCAATACGGCGTACCTGCACGGAGACACCGCACTGATGCCACGGCGGCGTTCCGCCTGGTCGAGCTGGAATTCCTTTACGGACGGCACCGGCCCCGAAGAACGGGCGGTTTCCGTCACCTACTGGATGAATCGGTTACAGAACATCGACCCGGCGACGCCGCTCTTCGTGTCGCTCAATCCGCTGATCGATCCTGACCCGAGCAAAGTCTATGGAACGTACTCGTACGCTCATCCGCAGTTCGACCGGGAAGCGATCGCCGCTCAGCAGGCACTCCCCTCCATCCAGGGAAAGAACCGCACCTGGTTCGTCGGCGCCTACAGCGGATACGGGTTCCACGAGGACGGACTGCAATCGGGACTCAACGTGGCCGCGGCACTCGGCAGTCCGCCACCCTGGTACCACGAGGTAGCACCGATGAGCTCATCGCTCCCTCCGCTTTCGCCGACGGTGGTCTAGGCATGCGCTCTGCTCTCTACCGGGGACGCATCTCTCATACCCGACTTCGTCCGGCAAAACACCGGTTCGAGTACCGGGTGTTCTACGGACTGTTCGACCTCGATGAACTGCCCGACCTGGCCCGCCGGTCCCGCTGGTTCTCTCTGAACCGCTTCAACGTCTTCTCGCTTCGCTCGTCTGATCACGGCCCAGACGACGGCAGTTCACTGCGAGTTTGGGCTGATGCTCGGCTGGCTGAAGCTGACATCGATCTGCAGGGAGGTCGGATCGAACTACTCGCCTTTCCGCGCGTGCTGGGATACGTATTCAACCCGATCGCCGTCTGGTACTGCTACGGACCAGATGATGAGCTTCGGGCCGTTCTCCACGAAGTGAGGAATACATTTGGCGACAAGCACACCTACGTAGTGCCGGTCGAAGGCGCAGACCTTCGCCACGAATTCGCCAAGGAGCTGCACGTCTCCCCCTTCATGGATATGGACTCGATCTACCAGTTCGCCGTGACACTTCCCGGCGATCGCGTATCGATCGGAATCAAACAGAGAGACACCACTGGTCCACTGTTCCGAGCGAGCTTGCGGGCTTCTCGCCTGGCGTTCACCGATAGGAATCTGCTCGTGCTCTTCTTCACTCACCCCCTGGTGACCCTCAAAGCGACCACAGCCATCCACTGGGAGGCCCTCCGCTTGTGGCGCAAGCGGGTGCCCTTTCACCGACGTCCCGACCCGAAGCCGCGTAGCGTATCTGTCGTCGGCTCATCGAGGGAGGCCCTGTGAAGTCACGCAACGGCGTCGTCACGTGGGTTCTCAACCGCATACCCCTCATCGGCGGTTTGGAGGTAGGTCTCCCCGATGGAACAACGCGGCAGTTGGGGACAGGGCCGAGCCAAATCCGGATCGCCTTCGAGACCACAGATGCGCTCGGCAACACACTCCGGAACGGAGTAACGGGGTTCGCCGAGGGATACATGGACGGCACGATCACGACCTCCGACTTGAGCGGACTCATGCAGTGGGCTTCCGTGAACCACGATGCCTGGTATCAGAGTGCTCCGGCCCGCCTCCTTCACCGTGCCAGAAAACTCTGGGCCAGGATACGACCCGAACGCCGGCACCCCCGGGTCCGCTCCATGGCAGACCACTACAACCTCGGCAATGACTTCTATGCCGCATGGCTCGATTCATCGCTCACCTATTCTTCGGCTCGTTTCGCGCACCCGGACCAGCCTCTCGCCGACGCGCAGCGCCACAAGTACGAGACCATCGCCCGGCACGCCGGCCTCGAGCCGGGCATGCGCGTGCTGGAGATAGGGTGCGGGTGGGGCGGATTCGCCGCCTACGCAGCCGACGAGCTCGGCTGTCAGGTCGTCGGCGTGACGATCGCCGAGGAGCAGGCCACCTACGCACGCAAGCTTATGGCGGACCTGGGGCTGGCCGACCGCGTCGATATCCGGCTCGAGGATTTCCGAGAGACAACCGGATCCTTCGACGCCGTGGTTTCGATCGAGATGATCGAATCCATCGACGAGAGCCACTGGCCGGCATTGTTCGCGACCATCGCCGACCGGCTGAAGGCGGGGGGCCGAATGGCCATGCAGGCAATCACTATTGGCGACCACCTCTGGGAACAGTATCGAGCCGGACCCGATTTCATCCAGCAGTACATCTTCCCGGGAGGACAACTCCCCGCCCCCAAGGTGCTGCGGGCACTTGCCACAAAGGCAGGTCTGGCGGTCGAGCAGATCGAAACGTTCGGGCTTGACTACGCCCGTACCCTCCGCCACTGGCATCAACGCTTCTCGGCGGCGTGGCCCATGCTGGCAGGCCGGGATGGGCTCGACGAGCGTTTTCGACGCATGTGGGACCTCTACCTGACGCTCTGTGAAGCGGGGTTCCGATCGGGACGCGTCGGAGTCGAGCAGTGGGTCTTCACTGCCCGGTCGTGGAACGGTGTGGTGGGCGACTCCGCCTAAGAGGTGCCCACTCTGACCGTGATGGGGCCGAACGGGTCGAGAGCGAAGACGAATTCTGTGCCTTCGCCGACGGGGATGGGCGGAACCACCGAGCCGGTGATGATCACGTCTCCCTTTCGCAACACCTCACCGTTGGCGGCCAGAGTGTCTGCCACCGTCGCGACGATCGACGAATAGGCACCGGTGATCTCCTGCAGCTTCTCCGTCATAGCGGCTTCCCGGCCGTCGATCAGGACCCGAGCGACCAGTCCGCCGACGGCCAGTCCGGCTCGATCCTCGTCCGGTGCACCGAGGATCACGCCCTTGTGGAAGATATCGCATGCCAGGATCTCCTCGAGGCTCTCCGCCCCGATCGGCAGGTCAACGTCGGCCAACTCGATTGCAGGGCCAACCGATGAGACCGCCGCCCGGGCCTCCTCGTCGGAAGCCCCTGGTCCCAGATCTTCCCCGAGGTAGACGGCCACCTCGAACTCGACGATTCCCCGCTGCCAGTCGGTGATGTCGACCAGAGTTCCCGATTCGAGCACCGTCGCATCCGTCAAGAACCCGAGCAACGGAGCCCTAATCTGCATCAACTCGAGTGCCGAAGGCGAGCCAAACCCGACCTTCCAACCGATGGCAGCCGCGCCGGCTTCGAGCATTCGCTGCCGCATTGCCAGCTGCCGTGTCAACCCGGCCCGTACTCGCGAATCCTCCCAGGAAGCGCTCAATCGACGGCCTCTTCTTCGACTTCGTAACCGGAGTCCTCGAGGGATCCGCAACCATTCCATCCCCACACCAGCACGACGTCTTCCTGGCCGGTGTTGTCGAATCCGTGGAAGCGACCGCGCGGGGTCCAGATCACGTCCCCCCGGCCGGCCGGAGCGGTGCCGTCATCGGTGTAGATCCGACCGGAGCCCTGCAGCACAATGAAGAACTCGTCGGCGTTTCGGTGGAGGTGCCGATCGTGCCGGGCTCCGGGCGGGAGGACCGTCCACCCCAGCAGGAAATCGTCGGTTCCCACCGTGGCCTTGTCGATCAGGAACTGAACCTGCATATCGATCCAACCCTCATCTTCTCGCAAGCCCCCCACGTGGGGTACCTGGGACAGGTTGGTGTGGAATGGTTCTGTCATTTCCCTCCCGACAGCATGTGATAAACGTCGATGACGGTAACGAAATCACGCTGATCGATACCGAGACCGCGACAGGCGTTGAGCAGTTCATTGGCCACCGCTCCCAGCGGAGCAGGTGAGCCTTGACGCCTCGCCACCTCGAGCGCGAGAACCATGTCCTTCTGTTGCAGCGTGACGTTTGCCAGCGGTTTGTCCGGCATCTCGAGGATGAATGGACCCCGGTAGGCCATCACCGGCGAAGCAACCACACTCTTCAACATGGCGTCGACCGCCACCGCCCGGTCCACCCCACCCTTCTCGGCAAGGGCAACCGCTTCACAGAACCCAACCATCTCCACGACCAGGGCCGCGTTGATCGCCACCTTCATTTGGAGGGCGGTGCCGGAAGGGCCGATGTAGCTGACCTTTGATCCGATGTCGTAGAGCACCGGCTCGACCTTCTCAAACGCGGCCCGGTCTCCTCCGACCATGGAGAATGCGGAGCCCAGCCCAACCGTCACCGGGCTGCCGGACAAGGGGGCATCGAGCATGATGAGCCCGCGCTCCGCAAAAGCGGCGGCAATGTCACGGCTCGCCTGGGGGTCGATGGTGCTCATGTCGAGGTAGACGCCGTCTCCGGACAGCCCGGCGATAACCCCGTCCGCACCGAGGGCAACCGCCAAGACCGCCTTGGCGTCGGTCACCATCGAAAACACGAAGTCGGACGCGGCAGCCACCTCCCGCGGCGAATCGGCCCAGACCATGCCCTGTTCGATCAGCGGATCGGCCTTCGACCGGGTCCGATTCCATCCGGTGACCTCGTGACCGGCCGTCAGCAGCCGGGGAATGATCACCTGCCCCATGTCTCCCAATCCGATCCATCCCAGTCGCACGAGCCACACCTCCTGATCGACGGTTCCTAACACAGTAGACCCACCGGCTCCT